>NZ_BKNN01000002.1 GCF_008993995.1 Acinetobacter brisouii | reverse complement strand
GGATAATCTTTTTCAGATTCAATCAATAATTGAACCGCTCTTTCTCTGATTTCAGGGGTATATTTTAATTTTGTCATCGGGATAGTCTCTCAGAATATTGACTCTCCGACAAACCCGGTACGGTTCATATTGGTTTTATTGTCGTTAGCAGGATCTAAAATAGGTAAGTTACGGCATGCATCGTAAGAATTTGTATTGATTTGAATGCTTGGGGAAAAACAGCCCTCATCGGAACTGGCGTGTGCTGCAATGCTTAAATTTAAGGCTAGACTGAATAAGCTCAGTGGCAAAAAATGCTTAGACAAACCCATTTATATCATCCATATTTCGTTCATTATTAGAATGCTGGATATTGTATAAGAAACTTGAGAGAAGTTGATAAAAGATAGAGTGGAAAACCACTCTAACAGTTATCAAAATATTGGCAAATGTGGGGCAGGAGAGTGATAGCTAAAACTAAAGCTAATACTGAGTGCAGTGATTAAAATCACTGAATACAGGAAATAGCGTTTTGCCCAGACCTGATCATTTTTTGCTTTAAAACCAATAATCGACAAATATAACCAATAAGCGCATAAAGCGTTAAAAGTGACTAAGAAAAATACATTGGTATAGCCAAAACAATAAAGACCATTGAGCACCGCTGCAAATAAAACTACATAAATCAAAGATTCAATTTTAGTTCTAACAATTGAGCGTGCAACAGGCAAAATTGGAATTCCTGCGCGTTTATAGTCATCGAAGCGATAAATTGCAATTCCCCAAGAATGAGGCATTTGCCAAATTGCATATGCTAAGAAGACCAGTAAAGCAGCAATATCAAATTGGTGTGCAACAGCGGTATAGCCAATGACGGGTGGACAAGCACCTGAAATACTTCCAATCACTGTTTGGTGAATAGAGGTACGTTTTGACCATAAACTGTATAAGCATACATAAACAATAAAGCCAAGAACTGCAAAACCAGTTGCATACGCATTCACAAAGAACCATAAAAGACTTAAACCAGCTAAACCTAAAATTGTTGCGAAAATTAGGGCTGCTTTGGGGTCAATGGTTTTTTTAACGAGAGCACGGTTTTGTGTGCGCTCCATTTTTGGATCGATGTCTTGGTCAATGAAGTTATTGACAACACAACCTGAGGCAACAACAAGGGTTGTACCTAAGAGTGTGAGGAGAAGTAATAGGATATCTACAGAGCCTTGGGCGGCTAAGAAGAAGCCGCCCAAGGTAGTAACGAAGTTACCGAAGAGTATCCCTGGCTTGGTCAGGAATATATATTTTTTCAGCATGACAACCAGTTTAGATCATCATGTTGAAATGTAGATAGTTCATTACCCAAACAGAACCGATCAACAAGATTGCGATGGTTAAGATGGTGTAAATAAATGCAATCACGCTCCAGCGTTGTTCTTCAGAAGCATTCATGTGCAAGAAGAAGATCAACTGTACAAGAACCTGAACAATCGCTGTAATACCAACAACTGCAAGCAACAAACCCGGGGCAAAACCACCTGCCATCACCATCCCAAATGGGATGATGGTCAGCACGATAGATAGAATAAAGCCAATGGTATATTGCTTCATGTTGCCATGAGACGCATCGGATGAATGATGATCATGACTCATGAGATAACTCCCATCAAGTAAACAACACTAAATACACAGATCCAGACGATGTCTAGGAAGTGCCAGAACAAGCTTAAACAAGCGAGACGACGTGTATTTGGTAAAGTTAAACCATTCTTTTTGATTTGGAACATCAAAACGATCATCCAAACGAGACCAGAAGTCACGTGGATACCGTGTGTACCAACCAAAGTAAAGAATGCAGATAAGAATGCACTGTGGCTTGGACCATGACCTTCAAGTACAAGATGATGGAACTCGTTAAGCTCCATACCGATGAAGGTCGCACCAAATAACCAAGTGACAATTAACCAAGTAATTACGCCATTCACGTTATTTTTATAACGTGCAAGAACAGCAAAACCAAAAGTTACTGAAGAAATCAAAAGCGCAAAGGTTTCAATTAAAACGTAACCTAAAGATTCGCTGAATAACTCTTTTGGACTAGGCGTGCCTGCAGGAATATGCGTATGCAAAACCACGTAAGCAATGAAGAGTGTCCCGAATAGAACCAAGTCACTCATCAAGTAAGTCCAGAAACCAAAGGTGGTCAGATCGGTATCATCGTGATGATGATGATCGTCATGCCCGTGGCTATCGTGATGAAGTACGTCAGCCATTGTCTTAGTCCTTCTTCAAGTGTTTTTCAAGAATCGCAAAGCGTTCGTTTTCAATACGTTCAACTTCAGCAGCAGGGACGTAATAATCAACAACTTTGGTATTCGAGCTTCTGATGAACGTGATGATTGTTGCAACAAAAGATGCAATGACCAACCACCAGATATGCCAGATCAACGCAAATGCCATGACAGTGATCAGGATTGCAAGAGCAAAACCAGCGACACGGTCTGTAGGCATATGAATATCTTCATATTTTGTTGGTTTAACGTATGCAACGCCATTTTCTTTGTCTAACCAGAAGCGATCGATATGTTCGCCTTGTGGCAAGTACGCAAAGTTATAAAATGGTGCTGGAGAAGAGGTTGCCCATTCAAATGTACGGCCATCCCATGCATCGCCAGTATGATCAATGTGGTTATTACGTTGTAAGAAACCAACCACAACTTGCATGACGAAGCAAAGAATACCGATTGCAACCAATACTGCACCAATCATTGCAACTGATAGGTAAGGTGTCCATTCAGGGTTATCATATGTATTCAAACGACGAGTCATACCCATGAAACCAAGGACATAAAGCGGCATGAATGCAAAATAGAAACCGATGAACCAGAACCAGAAAGATGCTTTACCCCATGCTTCATTTAACTTCCAACCAAACATTTTTGGCCACCAGAAAGTAATTGCAGCAAACATCGCAAATACAACACCACCGATAATAACGTTATGGAAGTGAGCGATGAGGAATAAAGAGTTGTGTACTAAGAAGTCCGCAGGTGGAACCGCCATAAGTACGCCAGTCAAACCACCAATACCAAAAGTCACAAGGAAGCCCAGTGTCCAAAGCATTGGAGATGTATAGGTAATACGACCTTTATACATGGTGAATAACCAAGAGAAGATTTTCACACCAGTTGGGATCGCAATAATCATGGTCATAATACCAAAGAACGCGTTAACGTTCGCTCCTGCACCCATGGTGAAGAAGTGGTGTAACCAAACGATAAGAGAAAGAACGGCAATTGCACCAGTTGCATAGACCATTGTTTTATAACCAAACAATGCTTTGCGAGAGAATACAGGTACAACTTCTGAGTACACACCAAATGCAGGTAGTACCAAGATATATACTTCAGGGTGACCCCAAGTCCAGATCAAGTTCACGTAAAGCATTGGGCTACCGCCAAGCTCGTTTGTGAAGAAGTGGAAATCGAAGTAACGGTCAAGCGTTAACATTGCAATTGTTGCAGTCAATACAGGGAAAGTCGCAATAATTAAAACGCAGGTAAATAATGCAGTCCAAGTGAAAATTGGCATGTCCATAAGTTTCATGCCAGGTGCACGCATTTTAATAATGGTAACAAAGAAGTTAACACCTGTTAAAAGCGTACCTAAACCAGAAACTTGTAGTGCCCAAATCCAGTAGTCCATGCCCACGCCAGGAGAATATTGAATGCCTGAAAGAGGAGGATATGCCATCCATCCAGTTGCAGCGAATTCACCTAGGACAAGAGAAGCCATGACTAGACCAGCAGCACCAGCAAATGCCCAAAAACTGAACTGGTTAAGTAAAGGGAAAGCAACGTCACGCGCACCAATTTGTAGAGGCACAACGATATTGAACAAACCAACAACAAGACCCATCGCTACAAAGAAGATCATGATCACGCCATGGGCAGTGAAGATCTGGTCATAATGGTCAGGGTGTAAGTAACCTTCACCACCATTGCTTGCGAGGAATAGTTGAAGACGCATCATGAATGCATCTGCGAAACCACGTAATAACATGACCACAGATACCAAGATATACATGATACCGATTTTCTTATGGTCTACAGACATCGCCCATTCTTTCCAGAGGTAATTCCACTTTTTAAAGTAAGTAATACCTGCTAGAACAGCGATTGCGCCAAGAGCCATGATGATCGTAGTCACGATGACAATTGGTTCTTTCGGGATGGCACCCCATCCAAGTTTACCTAATAGCATATCCATGTTTATTCCCCTGCAGTAGCGTGAGCTTGTTCTGCACCATGGTAATTGCTCATATATTTCCCAATAACTTGTTTAAACAGTTGAGGTTCAACTGAAGAATAGTAAGTTACAGGATGAGGGTGGTGCGGATAAGTTCCTAGCTTTTCAAGTGCTTCAGCAGCAGCTTTTTCTTCAGGTGTTTTCGCATCTGCGATCATACCTTCGATTTGATGCTCAGAACGCTCACCATCACGTAGTGCTTGTAAGCCTGCAAAGTCCAAATCTTGTTTTTGAACAGCAGAATAGCGACTACCATTACCAGCTTTTACATCAGCAACCCATTTGTCAAATTCTGCTTGGCTTACGCTATGCGCTTTGAAACGCATTTGAGAGAAACCGTAACCGCTATAGTTTGACGAGAAACCACGGAATACACCTGGCTCGTTCGCAAGAACGTGTAGGTGGGTTTGCATACCTGCCATTGCATAAATTTGACCCGCTAACGAAGGAATGAAGAATGAGTTCATTGTAAAGTCAGAGGTAATATGGAAATGTACCGGTGTTTGCTCTGGGAAACGCAATTCATTAACAGTTGCAATTTGTTGCTCTGGGTACACAAATACCCATTTATATGGCTCTGCAATAACTTGGATATCAACAGGTTTTTTAGTTGATTCGGCATCAAGCGGGCGATATGGATCGTATTGGTGAGAACCCCACCATGCGATATATGCTAAAATAGCAATAATAATGACAGGGATGCCCCAAACTGCGATTTCAATTGCAGTTGAGTGTGCCCATGTAGGTTTATAGTCTGCATCTTTATTCGACGCGCGATATTTCCAACCAAACCATAATGCCATAATGATAGATGGAATTACTACCAATAGCATAAGATAGATCGCAGTCATCATGAGTCCGCTAAGACCTTGAGCGACTGGACCTTTTGAGTTTAGAAGTACTAAATCACCACCACACCCAGTCAAGAGTGCAGAAATCGTAGATAAAGACAATACAGCTAATATCGTTTGTCTCATTTTACAACCTCGGTGAAGAGTCCCATTTACATACTTAGAATATGGGATAGCGATTATAGTGTCCTATGTTGTAGAAAGAATTTTTCCCTCTAAAACATAGGGCACCGCTACTTTGTAGGGCATTATGCCCTATATTGTTTAACTAAGCTATATTTACAGTAAGCAAAAATAAGTTATTTAAATCCAACAAATTAAGTTGGATTTAAGATTTTAAAATTAAAAAAATATGTAAAATCATGCAGCTAATAACATAATGTTATTTTAATCTATTCCTCTTTATTTGTGGTTTTTAGTCGATTTATAACTATAGTTTTAGCTAGGCGATCGTGTAAAGTTTGTCTTTTTTCACCAAATCCAAAAGCAAAATCTAATATGGTGATAAAAGGCATAAAAAGAAGATTGAGTATAATAAATACCATGCTACGGAGTAAAAAAACTCGCGTTAGCCCAACCTTTGTTCCATTTTCAGCATCTACAATTTGAATTTTTGTGGCGAGCTTGCCTAGGCTTTGTCCTGATCTTGCAAGTAAAAATGCCTGAATTATGAGTAAAATCAAAGCATAAACTAACATGATGTGCCAAGCATCAGTAGGAACTAATGCTAAAATATCTGCTTGTGTGCTGGCATTGATCCCTTGTTCTTGCAGCGCAATCATTTTCTGTTTACTGGCATTATCCATATAAAATGACGGGATCGAAAAGGCAGGCAACCAAAGAACAAGATCAATCGCTTTGGCGATAGCACGCTTATTGATAGGTGCGAGTGTTGCCGTAATACTGTTTGCAGAGTGAATAGATTGTTTGGATAAACTGACAGAAGAAATTTGGGATTGTAGCGGTTCAGAATAACCTTGAGGTAAATAAGAAAGCTGACCATGAGTAAGTTCACCTAGGGGCTTCCATTCAGTCATACCTTGATGCCATGCAAGATCAGTCAATAAAACTTGTTGATTAGCGAGCATTTGATTGATTTGTTCTAAGGTATAAGGTCCTGCTTGTTGATTATTCCGCGCTAAATAGATTTGCATAACACTCTTATCTCAATATTCAATAAAAAAGACCCATGAAAGGGTCTTTTTTATCATGTTTTCACAGTGACTTAAAGTTGTTTAATTTTTTCTTCAGCCAAGAAGAACCATGTATCAAGTACAGAGTCTGGGTTTAATGATACTGATTCGATACCTTGTTCCATGAGCCATTTTGCAAGATCTGGGTGATCAGAAGGACCCTGACCACAGATACCTACATATTTACCTGCTTTACGGCAAGCATGAATAGCCATAGAAAGAAGCGCCTTGACCGCAGCATCACGTTCATCAAATAAATGAGAAACAATACCAGAGTCACGGTCAAGACCAAGTGTTAACTGAGTTAAGTCATTTGAACCGATAGAGAAACCATCGAAATGTTCAAGGAATTGTTCAGCCAAAAGCGCATTAGTTGGCAACTCACACATCATGATGACTTTTAGACCATTTTCACCACGTTTTAGACCATTTTGTGCAAGTAGTTCAATAACACGCTTTGCTTCAGCAACGGTACGCACAAATGGAATCATGATTTGAATGTTGGTCAGACCCATTTCATCACGTGCCTTTTTCAGTGCACGGCATTCAAGCTCAAAACAGTCGCGGAAGTTTTCTGAAACGTAACGGCTTGCACCACGGAAGCCCAACATTGGGTTTTCTTCTTCAGGTTCGTAAAGTTTACCGCCGATCAGGTTTGCATATTCATTTGATTTAAAGTCTGACATACGCACGATGACAGGCTTTGTTGCAAATGCGGCAGCAAGTGTTGAAATACCTTCAACCAGTTTTTCAACATAAAACTCTACAGGAGATGCATAGCCTGCAGTACGTGTCATGACTGCTGCACGTGTTTCGCGTGGTAAGCTGTCAATGTTGAGTAATGCTTTTGGATGCACACCAATCATACGGTTAATGATGAATTCAAGACGTGCTAAACCAATGCCTTCATTTGGAATTTGAGCAAAGTCAAATGCGCGGTCTGGGTTACCCACGTTCATCATGATTTTAAACGGAAGTTTTGGCATAGACTCAATTGAGTTACGCTGTACTTCAAAGTCTAAAGCACCTTCATAGATGAAACCTGTGTCACCTTCAGCACAAGAAACAGTTACATCTTGTCCATCAGTGAGGACTTCAGTTGCATTGCCACAACCAACGATTGCAGGAACACCAAGTTCACGGGCAATAATTGCTGCGTGACAAGTACGACCACCACGGTTAGTCACAATTGCGGCAGCACGTTTCATTACAGGTTCCCAGTCAGGGTCTGTCATGTCTGAAACTAATACATCACCATCCTGAACTTTATCCATTTCTTTAATTGAAGAAACGATGCGTACTTTACCAGAGCCGATACGTTGACCAATTGAGCGGCCTTCAGCAAGAACAGTACCTTTTTGTTTAAGCAGGTAACGTTCCATCGTGCCCACGTTTTGACGGCTTTTTACGGTTTCAGGACGTGCCTGAACGATGTAAAGTAAACCATCATCCCCATCTTTAGCCCACTCGATGTCCATTGGTGCACCGTAGTGTTGTTCGATGATGAGTGCTTGTTTTGCAAGTTCATGTAATTCATGATCATTTAATGCAAATTGTTGACGGTCTTGCTTTTCAACATCAACCACAACAACAGATTTACCTGCCGCACCTTCTTCGCCATAAATCATTTTTTGGTGTTTTGCGCCCAAGTTGCGGCGGATAACAGCATGTTTACCATCATTTAGTAATGGTTTAGATAAATAGAATTCGTCAGGGTTAACTGCACCTTGTACCACCATTTCACCTAAGCCATAAGATGCTGTCACAAAAACAACATCACGGAAGCCAGATTCAGTGTCAAGGGTAAACATTACACCCGCTGCACCCGTTTCTGAGCGTACCATACGTTGGATACCCGCAGAAAGTGCAACCAATTTATGATCAAAACCTTGGTGTACACGATAAGCAATTGCACGGTCATTAAATAATGATGCAAAAACTTCTTTGATTGCGATCAGAACGTTATCAATACCACGGATATTGAGGAAAGTTTCCTGTTGACCTGCAAAAGATGCATCTGGAAGGTCTTCAGCAGTCGCAGAAGAACGAACGGCAACCGCAATATCAGGGTTGCCGTTTGAAAGTTCTGCAAATGCTTCACGCACTTCTTTTTCTAATTCTTTAGTGAGTGGAGTTTCCACAATCCATTGGCGAATTTTTGCGCCTGTGATGGCTAAGGTATTTACATCATCAACATTTAAATGTTCAAGTTCAGCTTGGATTTTTGCATTTAAACCACTTTGCTCAAGAAATTCACGATAAGCAGCGGCTGTGGTTGCAAAACCACCTGGAACAGATACTCCTGCATTAGAAAGGTGGCTGATCATCTCGCCTAAAGATGAGTTTTTGCCGCCAACGAGTTCAACATCATGTTTCCCTAATTTTTCTAGACCTATTACGCGCGCTTCCAAAGTAGTTTCTCCACTTTTGCAATATGTGATTTATTCGATCATGTCAAAAACACTAAACACTTAGTTTTTTGGTATTAACTAAGCGACAGTTCTGTAAGATGGGGTTACTATAAAGAATATACGCCACGAAGACAAACATTTGAGGAGATTTTTAATGCCTGAAGGCAAACAAATTAAAAGAACGGTATTTTTCATTTCTGATGGAACAGCAATTACTGCGGAAACCTTGGGGCATTCACTATTGGCGCAGTTTCCGAATGTCAATTTTGATATTCATATTATCCCGTATATCACGACAGAAGAAGCAGCCATGAAGGTGGTTGAAGAGATCAATAATTGCCAGCATGAAGAGGGTAAATTACCTCTAGTGTTTGATACTTTGGTCGATCCAAATGTGCGTGAAATTATTAATACAGCCAATGCAGTCAATCTGGATGTATTTGAAGGTTTGATTAGTAAACTTGAACAAGAGTTGGGAACCCCACCAACGACTTTGATTGGTCAGACCCATGCGGTAACTGACTCTGAGTATTATAAAGCCCGTATTGATGCGGTACATTTTGCTTTAGACAATGATGATGGTGCGCGTACCCGTCATTATGACAAAGCCGATATTATTCTGATTGGTGTGTCGCGCTCAGGAAAAACCCCAACGTCGATTTATCTTTCTTTGCAATTTGGTATTCGTGTTGCGAACTATCCGCTCACTGAAGAAGACTTAGATGATAACCGCTTGCCAGCAGTACTCAAGCAGCATAAAAGTAAGCTGTTTGGTTTAATGATTGATGCTGAGCGTCTTGTGGCGATTCGTACAGAACGTAAAGCAGGTAGTCGCTATGCCAGCTTTAACCAATGCCAAATGGAACTGCGTGCAGTAGAAGGCATTTATATTTCTGAAGGCATTCCGTATTTGAATGTTTCTGAGATGTCGATTGAAGAAATTTCTACACGTATTTTGCAAATGACAGGTCTTAAACGTCGTATCGGTTAAAATGTTTTGGATAAAAAAAGAGCTGACCGAGGTCAGCTCTTTTAGTTGGGAGAGAGTGGGAGAGCAGGAAACTTAATGTCCGTAACGGCTAATTGCCAAGCCTTCAGTACTAATTTCTGTTTTGTTATTAAAAATAATGTCGCTGAGTAATTTCCCTGAACCACAAGACATTGTCCAACCCAGTGTACCGTGACCTGTGTTCATGAATAAGTTTTTGTATTTTGTTGCACCAATGATCGGTGTGCTGTCTGGCGTCATTGGACGTAAGCCTGTCCAGAAAGTTGCTTGAGACACGTCACCACCTGGGAACAAGTCATTTACAACCATTTCCAAAGTTGCACGACGATTTGGGTTGAGACGTAAATCAAAGCCACCAAGCTCAGCCATACCGCCAACACGAATACGGTTGTCAAAACGGGTGACAGCAATCTTATAAGTTTCATCTAGTACCGTTGATTGCGGAGCAAGGTCAGCATTCACAATAGGTACTGTAATGGAGTAGCCTTTTACTGGGTAAACTGGAACATCTAAGCCAAGTGGTGCAATAAAATCACGACTATAGCTACCAAAAGCTAAAACGAATTGATCAGCTTTTAAGACTTCATTGCCAACTTTAACACCTGTAATTTTGTCACCTTCCCAAAGCAAAGATTCAACATTTTGGTTAAAGCGGAACTCAACGCCCATGTCTTCTGCAATTTTGGCAAGACGATTGGTAAATAAGTAACAGTCGCCAGTCTCATCGTTTGGTAAACGTAGACCACCCGTCAAACGATCTTTAGCACCTGCTAAAGCAGGTTCAACACTCGATAATTGATCAGGTGTAAGCAATTCATGAGGTACGCCACACTCTTCAAGCACTTTAATGTCACGTTGTACTGCTTCGATTTGAGCTTGATTACGGAAGAGTTGTAATGTGCCGCCTGAACGGTGTTCATAGCGAATACCCGTATCTTTACGAAGATCACGTAAACAGTCACGGCTATATTCAGCAACACGGGTCATACGTTCTTTGTTGATGGCATAGCGCTCAGCATTACAGTTACCTAGCATTTGTGACATCCATTTGAGTTGCCACAAAGAACCATCTAAACGAATTGCCAATGGTGCATGACGTTGGAACATCCATTTAATGGCTTTTAATGGAATGCCTGGCGCAGCCCAAGGTGTTGAATAGCCAGGAGAAATCTGTCCCGCATTGCCGAAACTTGTTTCTTCAGCAGGGTTTGGCTGGCGGTCAAGCACAGTCACTTTAGCCCCTTGTTTTGCGAGATAATAAGCACTGGTTACCCCAATAACGCCACTGCCTAGAATGATGACATGCATCACAAACCCTCTGTGTAAATCCTTAGTTGATTTTGCTAGTATAGAGATAGATAATCAGTTTTTTTCACTATTTTTAAGGCTAAAATATAGTGAATTCTATGAGTTTTCGCTGACAAATGACTTCTAGGGAAGGAAAAAATCTATGCGACCATTAGACCGTACAGATCGCCTCATTTTGGATATTTTGCAAAGAGATGGGCGTATTGCCATCAGTGAACTTGCGACTCGGGTAAACTTATCCACTACGCCCTGTTCTGAGCGTGTGAAACGCTTGGAGCGAGACGGGATCATTACAGGTTATTATGCGCGTATTAACCCTGCATTAGTAGATAAAAATTTGTTGGTTTTCCTTGAGATTAAGCTTTCGGCAAAATCTGGAGATGTCTTCGATCGGGTCGCGCATGATCTAGCACAAATTCCTGAAGTTTTGGAATGTCATCTCATTTCAGGCGAGTTTGATTATTTGGTGAAAGCTCGCCTGAAAGAGATGAGTGCATACCGTCGTTTGCTTGGGGATTTACTGAAAAAATTACCCGCTTCAGCGTCTTCACACAGCTATGTAGTCATGGAAGAAGTGAAAGAAACTTTATATTTAGATGTTAGTTAACTGATCCTAGCCAAAATAATGTCTAGGATCAGCGAGCGCGATAGACAAAACTGTGAATGCCATATTCTTCAGTTTCGGGCGTATGTTCACCACGTAACTCTTTTAACCAACCTGGTGCCTGCGCAGCTTGTTCGAAGTCAAACAAGTGTGTATTTAAAATGCTGTCTAGGGGTACTTTGGAAAACTCAGCAATTTGAATTTTTGCGCGTGGATTTAGACGGTGCAGAATCGCTAATAGTTGTTGCTGTTCTTCGGCATTAATTAAGTCTATCTTATTAATAATCAGGACATCACAAAATTCAATTTGGTCAATCAGAAGATCAACCACGCAACGTTCATCTTCTTCACCGAGTGATTCTCCACGTTCATACAGCATATCCATAGATGCATAATCTTTGAGGAAATTAAATGCATCAATGACTGTAACCATCGTATCGAGTTGTGCAAACTGATTGAGAGAAACGCCGTGTTCATCTTCAAAAGTAAAAGTTTCAGCAACAGGCAAAGGCTCGGAAATACCTGTAGATTCAATCACAATCTGATCAAATTTATTTTCTAAGGCTAAGCGTTTTACTTCAACTAATAAATCTTCTCGCAAAGTACAGCAAATACAGCCATTGCTCATCTCGACCAGTTGTTCATCTGTACGGGAGAGTTCGGCTCCTCCTTGCTTGACCAATGCTGCGTCGATATTCACTTCAGACATGTCATTGACAATCACAGCGATTCGACGGCCTTCTCGGTTATTTAAAATATGATTAAGTAAAGTGGTTTTGCCTGCACCTAAAAAACCTGAGAGAACAGTCACAGGAAGTTTTTTTGGGGTCAGCATAGCGAATGTCCTAAACACAATGAATGCATTAATGTTATGTTATAATGTAACATTAATGCAAGTACTTAACATCAGTTTACTTAAATTCAACATGATCATGGACTTTCTACTTCTCTTCTATTTCAAAGGTATGGCATGCTTGCCAAGTCAAGACAACTTACCCAATAACCAATAGGGACGTGATGATGAAAAAAAGGGTATTAAGTGGTGTACTCGCAGTATCAAGCTTACTTGTGAGCCAGTGGAGTGTTGCAGCAACTTTAGAAGATGATATGCATACGCTTGCAATTGGTTATAAAAATTTTAATGGAAGTAGCAATCCACAACAAGCAAGCGCTGCACTCAATCAGATGCGTACAGCTGCATTGGATTCTAAGAAACTAGCACCAACCAAAGTGAAAAAAGACCCACAGCAGCTTAAAGCGTATGAAGCAGGCTTTGATCAGTTGGTTGTAGAAATTGATAAAACCAATGCTTTGGTGAAAGCAGGGCAGTTAGCACAGGCTAAGCAAGAAGGTAAAAAACTGCTAGATATTCGGGATGTCAATCATAAAAAATTTCGTTAATTGAGATTTTATCCGCCAATTGGCGGATATTTTTTTAATCGGGAATAATTTCCCCACATAATGAACTTCGCCAAGAGTGATCAGGTCCCCATGTCCGATAACCTTGAGTATCAATATGAATTTGCCCTGTATTGTAGATGCCTAAGCCCATATTGAGTGCTTGACCACGTTGCTGCCAAAATTTACACAATTTTAGTTTTTGTGTATGAATTTTTAGCTGTTCTTGCTCATCTGGTTGAATCGAACCAATACGAAAATCAATCGCTGAATTACGTAAGTGGCTTGAGGATTTTGCACCGCCCGCACAGTGGTTGAGATACGGTGAACAGTAGCTTGATGTGACTTCAATATCATGAACTAACCCTTCATCCACGAGTTGTTTGAGTAAGCGTAAAGTGGGTACAGCATTTTGCCAAACGGATGGATCAGGAACATCGTATTCATCATAATTGCATTGTTGCCAGTCACGGGCTGAACGAAACATTTCAAAATCTGGTACTACGAATTGAACGTGTTGTTGTGCTAAAAAGTTTTTATAGGCTTGTACTTTATATTGATGATCCCCTTGTAGTCGCCAGATTTGATAAGAATTTGGTGGTAGCATATAGTCATAATGTTGAAATGACGCTGAGGAAGTCGGTGTTATTGGAAGTTGAAAGGTTGTAGGTGTTTGTCGGGGAGCTTGACTACAACCAATCAAACTATAAGAAATTGTGAGTAATACAGCTATCCGCTTTAACAGCATAAAAACAACTCAATATTTTTTTATGTTATATCATAACAGCGGTGTGTGCAAACAATGTAGCTTTAGAGATAAAAAAACGTAGAAATCTGTTATACACATTAAACACTTTGTTTGATTTGCATCAAATATTTAAAGTTGTTTAAGTTTTTCTGTACATCATAAATATCACAGGTAAAAATAAATTCATTAATAGGGTATCGTTCAGCTAACTCAATTAAACCTTGTTGTACACTATTGATTGAGCCGATTTGGGCAATACCATAAAAATTTTTAACAGCTTGCTCTTCGCCAGCAGACCATAAACCCTGCATGGATGAAATAGGCGGTTTGAGCTTTAGACTATGCCCTCGCAGTAAAGCCAAAATACGCTGATAGGCTGTTGTTGCCAAATACTCAGCTTCTTCATCGGTTTCTGCAACCACAGTTGGAACCCCAATCGAGATGTAAGGCTGATCTAGATATTCTGAAGGTTGGAAATTTTCTCGATAAATTTTAATGGCTTCTTCTAAAAAACGCGGTGCAAAGTGTGAGGCAAAAGCATAAGGTAAGCCCAATTGGGCCGCTAATTGCGCGCTAAATAAACTTGAACCTAGTAGCAGAACAGGAACATGGGTATTTTGTCCGGGTGTGGCAATAATTTGCTGATTGGGACGTGGTTTTTTGAAATATTGCAAGATTTCTAAAACATCTTGAGGAAATTGATCTTCAGAACCTTGATTACCACGACGTAATGCACGCATCGTCATGGGGTCAGTACCGGGAGCACGCCCTAGACCTAGCACTACTCGATTTGGAAATAAAGTGGCAAGAGTACCAAATTGTTCTGCAACCACTAGGGGGGAATGGTTTGGCAGCATAATACCGCCTGAGCCCAAAACAAGATTTGAAGTATTTGAAAGTAAATAAGAAAGTAGAACGGAAGTTGCAGAACTCGCAATTCCATTCATATTGTGATGCTCAGCCAGTAGCATACGAGAGTAGCCTAGCTCCTCAGCATATTGTGCCAGTTGCAGGCTGTGATGTAGCGTGGCTTGTATGCTTTGTCCTTCACGTACTGCTGCAAGCTCTAAAATAGAAAATGCAGTATTGGCGAAATTAGTCATAGTAAAATGAAGTTATTGGAATGAACATTCAATCATACTCCATTTTTACCTGATTGAAAGCGGATTAGCGGTAGTAATGGTGGCGATGTTTATGATGGCGCTGCTTGCTAGAGTAGTAGTTACGGTCAGCACGTTTATCGTTGGCAATTTTATTACCGAGTACAGAACCACCTGCCGCACCTAAGCCTGCGCCAACCAGTCCACCACGAGAGCCACCGACATTTTTACCGACAGAATAGCCTGCTGCACCACCGACTGCGCCACCAATTGCGGCAGAGGTACGGTTATGTCGGTTACTTGAAACAGCAGCACCAGCACCACCACCAATCGCAGAGCCAACAAGTGCGCCACTGTTACCACCAATATGACGACCGACTGATGTGCCGACAACACTACCAAGCGCACTGGTGAGCGCTACATTGGTTGAGTTTCCTGCATGTGCTACACCAGTCAATGCTGACGTTGCCAAAGTGGCACTCATTAAGATCATTGCAAATTTTTTCATTGTTGATACTCCATGTCTGACGACATTCTTCATTGCTGACAAAGGTAACAAGATAATTCAGAGTAATCATGAAGAATTCACACAGCCTTACGATGTTTTAGTTAATGTTTGTATGTTTTATATTAAAATAATTCATTAAATGATCAGTTGTGCGACTTGAGCGGTGAAAGTGCAGCCTTATCGCAATTTTCCGTAGCACTCACCATGAAACCGAGTATTTATTCTCGATTCTAGGTTGAAGCAGGCATTCAACACATCTAATGCTTCATCGATTTTACATATAAAAAGGCTGAGGTTTATTTCTGATAAGAATGCGTTAAACTATGTGCAGTTCAAATTCTGCTAGTTTTAGCACTGTTATTATTGAGATATTTTTACAATGAAAGAATCGTTGCGTTTACGATTAGACCAACTCTCTGACCGTCATGAAGAGTTAACCGCATTATTGGCGGATGCAGAAGTGATTTCTGATAATAAGCGATTCCGCAAATTATCCCGTGAACACAGTGATTTGTCTGAAATTACTGAAGTATGGCAAAAATATCGCCAAGCTGAAGAAGATATTGCAACCGCAGAAAGTATGCTCAGTGATCCTGATTTTAAGGATATGGCTCAAGAAGAAATCAAAGAAAATAAAGCCTTAATTGAGCAACTTGAAGCTGATCTAAACATTCTCATGATTCCGAAAGATCCAAATGATGCCAACTCGGCATATTTGGAAATTCGAGCAGGAACAGGGGGCGATGAAGCCGCGATTTTCTCAGGTGACTTATTCCGTATGTATAGCAAATACGCTGAAACGCAAGGTTGGCGTATTGAAATCCTGTCTGAAAATGAAGGTGAGCATGGCGGTTATAAAGAAGTCATTTGTTTGGTGAATGGTGATGGCGTTTATGGCCGCTTAAAATTTGAAAGTGGTGCACACCGTGTACAACGCGTACCTGCAACCGAATCGCAAGGTCGTGTACATACGTCGGCATGTACGGTTGCGATTTTACCTGAGGTTGATGTGGATACGACGGTTGAAATTAACCCTGCTGATTTACGTATCGATACCTATCGTGCATCGGGTGCGGGTGGTCAGCATATTAACAAAACCGATTCAGCTGTGCGTATTACTCATATTCCAACAGGTGTAGTTGTAGAATGTCAGGACGAGCGTTCACAGCATAAAAACAAAGCCAAAGCGATGGCGCTCTTGGTGTCGCGTTTGGAAAATGCAAAACGTGCAGCGCAAGAAACAGCAACCTCTGAAATGCGCCGTGATTTGGTCGGTTCTGGTGACCGTTCGGAACGTATTCGTACCTATAACTATCCGCAAGGTCGTATGACTGATCACCGTATTAACCTGACTTTATATAAGTTGGATGCGATTATGGAAGGTGATTTGACTGAATTGTTAGATAGCTTGCATCGTGAATATCAGGCAGATCAGTTAGCCATGCTTGCACAGGAAAATGGCGGCTAATGAAGATTGCAGAAGCTTTAAATCTGCGAGGTGACGCCGATAGTTACGAGCGTCAGGAAGCCATCTGGCTGCTTGAGTATATTGTCGGCATGAGCGCCTTAGAGCTTAAATATCGTGGTGAACAAGATCTGACCGAAGATCAACTTCAGCAATATAGGTCAGGGTTACAGCGTTTAGAGCAAGGTGAACCTTTGGCATACGTGATAGGTTCGCAGCCATTTTGGACGCTAGATTTGAAAGTGACTGCGGATACCTTAGTGCCACGACCTGATACCGAAATTTTGGTTGAAACTGTACTCAATCTAACTTTGCCCGAACAGTGTTCAATGGTGGATTTGGGAACGGGGACAGGTGCAATTGCTTTGGCTCTCGCCAGTGAACGTCCGCATTGGCAAGTTTTGGCCACCGATATTTATTTGCCGACTTTGCAAGTGGCGCAGGAAAATGCGCAGCGCCATCATTTACAGCAAGTGAAGTTTGCCTGCGGCGCATGGTTTGACGCAATTCCAGTGCAAAAGTTTGATTTGATTGTGTCAAATCCACCTTATATTGATCCTGAAGATGAGCATATGGCACAACTGGGTGCAGAGCCTTTACGTGCATTGGTTGCCGATGAACATGGATTGGCAGATTTGCAGATCATCGTGCGGCACTCGGTAGACTGGTTGAATCCCAAAGCGTGGGTAGTTCTAGAACATGGCTATGATCAGAGCACTGCAGTGTGCGAAATTTTTGCAAAAGCAGGTTTTGATCAGATTCGTACTGTACAAGACTATGGGCAAAATGATCGTGTGACACTCGCTCAGTGGTTGGGTGAATGATAGAACTGACAAGATCATCACAAAATGCAACATTTTGCAGACTTATGTTATACTAAAGCATGGTTTTTTGGGCTGAACGTTAACTGAGTCGGCTACATTTAAAAAAGCTGCATCAAGAAATGCAGCTTTTTTAATTCGCTTTGGAACAGTTAAGGTGATTTACATAGATTGAGCATTGAGTTTTGCGCTGCTCAATCTATGTTGGTTTACGAATTTTTGTGAATGTTGATGTCTATCTGCACACCATCGACATTTTTTTCAAGGGCTGTATATGGCGACTCCTCAATCTTCATCAGGTGTACTTGAGCGTTTATTTAAGTTAAGTGAAAACAAGACAACGTTTAGAACAGAAGTGCTTGCTGGTGTAACGACATTTATCACCATGTGTTACATCATTATTGTTAACCCCATGATTCTTTCAACGACTGGAATGGATCATGGGGCAGTATTCGTTGCGACCTGTCTGGCTGCTGCCATTGGTTGCTTGGTGATGGGATTAATTGCAAATTATCCGATTGCACTTGCACCCGGTATGGGGCTCAATGCATATTTTACCTATTCAGTGTGCTTAGGTATGCATGTGCATTGGCAAACTGCTTTGGCTGCGGTGTTTGTTTCAGGTTTTATCTTTGTTTTAATTAGCTTTTTAAAAGTCCGTGAAGCGATTGTCAATGCAATTCCAATGTCACTTAAATTTGCGATTGGTGGGGGGATTGGTCTGTTCTTGGCACTGATTGCATTAAAAAATGCGGGCATTATTGTTCATAATGACGCAACTTTAGTGGGTCTAGGTGATATTAAGCAACCCACTGTTTTGCTGACTTTACTAGGCTTTTTAATGATTGTGATTCTGCATCACTTCCGTGTACGTGGCGCAATTATTATTAGTATTTTGGCAATTACTGCGATTTCAACCCTAATGGGCTTAAACAAATTCCAAGGTGTTGTCGGTGAAGTACCATCATTGGCACCAACATTGTTGCAAATGGACTTTAAAGGTCTGTTCACTGCCAGTATGGTTGGGGTTATTTTTGTCTTCTTCTTAGTGGATTTATTTGATTCGACCGGAACTTTGGTGGGTGTTGCACACCGCGCTGGTTTGTTACAAGACGGTAAGTTGCCCCGTTTGAAAAAAGCCTTGTTTGCAGACTCAAGTGCCATTATTGCAGGTGCTGCACTGGGTACATCTTCAACAACACCGTATATTGAGTCGGCATCGGGCGTTGCAGCAGGTGGGCGTACAGGTTTAACGGCAGTTGTGGTTGCGATCCTATTTTTAGGATGTCTGTTCTTTGCTCCATTGGCGCAATCAGTTCCTGGTTTTGCAACAGCACCAGCATTGTTGTTTATCGGTGTATTGATGATTCAGGGGATCACCCATATTGAATGGGATGATATTACTGAAGCTGTTCCAGCCTTTTTGACTTTGGTGTTCATGCCATTTGCCTATTCAATTGCCGATGGTATTGCAATGGGCTTTATCAGCTACGCATTAATCAAACTGTTCACAGGAAAAGCACGCAGTGTGCCTTATATGGTGTGGATTGTGGCAGTGCTTTGGGTGATTAAGTTTATTGCCTTTGGCGGTTAATTTTTCATTAAAATTTGGGGTGTAAACTCGGTTTGCACCCTTTTTTGTTTTTAGGAGATAACATGAGTCAACTTGATCTCATTCGTGCTTTGCCAAAGGCAGAGCTGCATGTACATATTGAAGGTACGTTTGAGCCTGAGCTCATGTTTGCGATTGCGAAACGCAATCAAGTTGCGATCCCTTATCAAACGATTGAGGAAGTGAAGCAAGCCTATAATTTTCATAATCTGCAATCATTTTTAGATATTTATTATGCAGGTGCCAATGTCCTGATTCATGAGCAAGATTTTTATGATCTAGCTTGGGCATATTTTGAAAAATGCCAACAGGACAATGTCGTCCATACGGAAATGTTCTTTGATCCGCAAACCCACACGGTACGTGGAATTGCATTTGAAACAGTATTGAATGGTTTAGTGCGTGCATGTGATGATGCGAAAACCAAATTGGGCATTAGTTCAGAACTGATTATGTGCTTCCTGCGTCATTTAAGCGAAGAAGATGCCATTGAAACACTTCAGCAAGCTTTGCCATTTAAAGACAAAATTATTGGTGTAGGACTCGACTCAAGTGAAGTGGGACACCCACCAGAAAAATTTGAACGTGTTTTTGCACAGGCACGTGAAGCAGGTTTCTTAATTGTTGCGCATGCGGGTGAAGAAGGCCCAGCAGAATACGTGTGGCAAGCATTGGATTTGCTCAAAGTCAACCGTATTGACCACGGAGTTCGCTCAGAAGAAGATCCTGTTTTAATGCAACGTTTGGCAAAAGAACGTATGCCATTGACTGTATGTCCGCTCAGTAACTTAAAACTGTGTGTGGTTGATGATATGCGTGATCACAATATTAAACGCCTGCTTGAGCAGGGTTTATGCGTGACAGTCAATTCAGATGATCCAGCTTATTTTGGTGGCTATATGAATGACAACTTTGTTGCGATTGCAGATGCATTGAATCTGACGGAAGATGAATTGAAAAAATTGGCGATTCATTCATTTGAAGCATCTTTCTTGAATGATGCTGAAAAAGAAAAATGGATAAATCAAATCCATGCATTGTAAATTTTAGATGATTTAAATTCTGAAAAAAGGAACGTCAATGCGTTCCTTTTTTATTTGAAATCATTACTTTGGTTGGCGAGTCATACTGAGTAGAACAGTGTCTTTATCAACAAAATGATGTTTAAGTGCTGCCAAAATGTGCCCGACCAGCAATAAACCTGCCGCCCAAGACAAATAGATATGAACAGGTTTCACAATCGCCATAATATCTGGATTTTCATTAATCAGCTGCGGAATATTGAATAGATATAAAACAGGTGCAGGATGTCCCGCACTCCAGCTAAATAAACAGCCCGTAATGGGTAATGCCAGCAATATGAAATACAAAGCTAAATGCCCTAAATGTGCTAAGGTTTTCATACCTGCAGACATGGTATCTGGAAGCTGCGGTGCAGGGTGGGTGTAGCGCCAAAAAATACGAATCACCACTAAAAATAAAATCGTGGTTGCGATGTTCTTATGCAGAGTGATAATAGTGCCTTTGAATTCGCCATCGATTTCATAGCTAAGGAAGTTGCCACTATAAAAACCGATGACCCATGCACTAATAAAAATAATTGCCATCAGCCAATGTAAGAACTGGGCTGTACGCGTGTAATAAGTTGATTGTCTATTCATAGAGCTTTCTCAATGGGAAGCTGTTTAAAGATTTTTGTATTATAAAAAGTGAAGATGTTAGCTTAAAATGCAATATGCTTAACAGTGTTGTATGAAATATAGAACAATCTCAATCAATTCGATGTAATTTTGTACAGGTACTCGTATTGATGGTAAAAAATTCCTCATTTACAGAAGACTTAAGGCAAAATATTCTGATCAATCTAAGGTGAAATAATCATGAAAAAACAACTGGGCATACTTACTGTGATTTCATTACTGTGTAGTGCTTGTGCTACCGATGGAACATTGGCAACTGGGGGGAATACTCAAGCTACGACTGCGCAACAGCTTGGTGTGACTGCAATCAAAATTGCAATTAATGCCAAATGTACGACAGAAATTAATAATCAACCAGCTTGGCAAATCGTAAGCCGTACCATGACCGCAGAACAGCAGCAGACGGTGCAAAGTAATGTCTGTGGTTGTGTGAGTGATAAAGCACTTGAAAATATTACGGCAGTTGATTTGGCAACTGCTGCAATTGATCCTACTGCACGCGCAACAATTGTTAGTCATGCTGTGACACGTACCTTAAATCAGTGTGTTGCTGAAACATTAAAACGATAATAGGTTAAATACATGAACATTGCTGGAGTAGATGAGGCAGGACGTGGGCCACTAGTGGGTTCAGTCGTCGCTGCTGCTGTAATTTTGGATCCAAATCATCCGATTGAAGGTTTAAATGATTCAAAAAAACTGACCGAAAAGAAGCGTGAGAAATTATTTGCTGAAATTCAGGAAAAGGCTTTGGCATGGTCAATTGCTGAAGCAAGCCATGAAGAAATTGATCAGTTGAATATTTTACAGGCGACTTTTTTGGCAATGCGACGCGCGGTAGAGGGCTTATCTGTCCAACCTGAAAAGGTGTTGGTCGATGGTAATCAGGTTCCGAAAGGTTTGACTATAGATTGCGAAGCAATCGTTGGGGGAGATGCAACGCACGCTGAAATTAGTGCGGCCAGTATTTTAGCGAAAGTAACACGCGATCGGCAAATGCTGGAACTTGACCAACACTATCCGCAATATGCTTTTGCAAAACATAAAGGTTATCCAACCAAAGCACACTTTGAGGCTATAGCCAAATTTGGTGTCATTGAACAACATCGCCGTAGCTATAAGCCTGTGAGAAAGGCTTTAGGCTTGGAATAATCATTTAAAATATTAAAAGCGACCAACAGATCGCTTTTAATATTTTTACAGACCACATAGCAATACGCCATCTGTAAATTAACGGTTAAACTTATTTTGATTAAACTCATCATCGTAGAATGATGGTTGATAGTCTTGATCAATGTTTTGAAGATGTTCGTGCATAGCGCGTTCATGTTGAATGCGTTGATAAATTTCTTCACGATGCACTGATACTTCTTTGGGAGCGTTCACACCAATGCGAACTTGGTTGCCTTTAACACCAAGTACTGTCACACTGACTTGATCCCCAATCATTAAAGTTTCTCCGACACGACGAGTCAGAATCAGCATGTTTGTCTCCTTGCTAAGCGCTAAACCTGCATTGCTGTTATGCAAAAATTAAACCACAACCTCAGAAAAAATATTTTAACAGCACGTAGTAACTACTAAGAAACAGTATGATACCGTGATTGTTAAATATTTTCTAAATATTCTTTGCTAATATAGCAGAGCCGCTCTAGTTTCCATAGAGCGGCTCTGATTTTTTTCTCACTCATCTTCTTAAAAACTTGAAGATGGTGAATAGGCTTTAAGCACGCGCGCTACTTTCACCATGTTCACGGTCTAAACCGAAAGCAGTGTGTAAGCTACGAACAGCAAGCTCTAAGTAGTTCTCTTCAATTAACACAGAGATTTTGATTTCAGATGTTGAAATCATCAAAATGTTAATGTTTTCTTCAGCAAGTGCGGTAAACATTTTGCTTGCAACGCCTGCATGAGAGCGCATACCTACACCCACGATAGACACTTTCACGATATCATCGCGCGCAGTCACTTCACGGGCATTAATTTCTTTTGCAATTGTATCCAAAATTGCTTTTGTTTTTGCAAAATCAGTGCGGTTGACAGTGAATGTGAAGTCAGTCGTACCATCTTCTTCAATGTTTTGTACAATCATATCCACTTCAATGTTTGCAGCACTGATCGGAGATAAGATTTTTGAAGCGATACCTGGTTCATCAGGCACACCTAAAATAGTCAATTTAGCTTCATCGCGGTTGAATGCGATACCAGAGATAATAGGCTGTTCCATAGTGTCTTCCGCTTCAGTTGTAATGAGTGTACCTACGTTTTGTTTGAATTCATCATCAAATACGCCATCGTTGTCGTTGTCAAAACTTGACAAGACACGAAGCGGAACCTGATATTTTCCTGCGAATTCAACTGAACGAATTTGTAAAACTTTTGAGCCTAAAGATGCCATTTCAAGCATTTCTTCAAAAGAGATACGATCAATTTTCTTCGCTTTTGGTGCAACACGTGGATCGGTGGTATATACACCATCAACGTCTGTGTAAATTTGGCATTCATCTGCACGTAGCGCAGCAGCAAGTGCAACACCTGTCGTATCTGAACCACCACGACCAAGCGTTGTGGTATTGCCAAGTGCATCTACACCTTGGAAGCCAGCAACCACAATTACACGACCTTCATCTAGATCGGCAGTCATGACATCGGTATCGATTGCTTCAATACGGGCTTTGGTAAAGGCGCTGTCGGTCTTAATACCCACTTGACGACCTGTGTAAGATTTAGCTTCAACACCAATTGAATTGAGTGCCATCGCTAACATGGAAATAGTAACCTGTTCACCCGTCGATACCATTTGGTCAAGTTCACGAGGATCAGGTGTCTCGGTAATGGCTTTCGCGAGAGACAACAAGCGGTTGGTTTCACCACTCATTGCAGACACCACCACAACCACCTTGTGACCATGATCATGCCAGCGCTTCACGCGACGAGCTACATTTAAAATGCGCTCGGGTGTTCCCATTGAGGTACCACCATATTTTTGTACGATTAATGCCATAGTTTTTCCATACAAGCCGTGACCCTGCTTGAAACAGGGTCAGTTACACAAAAAGTGAGATTATTTTTGCTCAAGCCAAGCAGGGAGTGCTGCCATAACCTGATCAAACTTGTCATTGAGTGGTGCCCCGCCTTGTGCTAGATCTGGTTTCCCACCGCCTTTGCCACCAAGCTCTTGGCTTAAGTGCTTGATGATATCACCCGCTTTCAAGGTTGCTGTGAATTCTTTTGCAACTGATGCCAATAAGCTCACTTTGTCAGCTTCAACACCCGCTAAAACAATCACAGCATTGTCGAATTTGGACTTGATACTGTCGTGTAAGTGACGTAATGCTTTCGCATCGACGTTTTGAACGCTGCTAATCAAAGTAGTTCGACCAGCAATCGTTTGCATTTGGTTGATCAATTCACTTGCTTGGAAATTTGCAAGTTTTTGATTCAACTGTTCAATCTGTTTTTGCAAGCTAGATGCATGCTCAACAGTTGCCTGAACTTTTTCTAGGGTTTGGTCTTTTTGAGCTTTCAATAGACCGTTGATGTGTTGAATGGTTGCATCGGTTTTTTGTACAACTTCAAGTGCTTTAGTGCCTGTAACCGCTTCAATACGACGAACACCTGCGGCAACACCACCTTCAGAGGTGATTTTGAACAGACCAATGTCACCTGTACGCTGAACGTGAATACCGCCACAAAGCTCGATAGAGAAGTTTTTCTCATCAATGATTGAACCCATTGATAATACGCGAACTTCATCACCATACTTTTCACCAAATAGCATCATTGCGCCTTTGGCTTTTGCAGATTCGATGTCTAGTACTTCAGTTGTTACCGCAGTGTTGGCAATTACTTCACGATTGACCAAACGTTCAACTTGTTGAAGTTGCTCGAAGCTCACAGGTTGGTCATTGGCAAAGTCAAAACGTAAAATGTCAGAAGCGACCAAAGAACCTTTTTGTTGAACGTGAGCACCTAAAACTTGACGCAGTGCAGCATGTAACAAGTGAGTTGCAGAGTGGTTGCGTGCAGTTGCTTCACGCAAGTCAGCTTTGACCGTTGCTTCCACATTTTGAGCAGCTTTTAGGCTACCCATGGTGACGATACCTTGGTGAACAAATGCCGCACCTGATTTTTTGGTGTCTTGAACTTCAAAAATACCTGTTTCATTTTTGAAGATACCCGTATCACCAATCTGACCACCGCTTTCTGCATAGAAAGGTGTTTGGTTTAGTACGATGAGGGCTTCATCACCTTCAACCACTTCGTCAACCTGTTCGCCATCTTTATAGATTGCAACGATTTGACCTTGACCTTGAGTCGCTGTGTAGCCTTCAAATTGAGTTTCACTGTCCACTTTGACAATGCTGTTATAGTCAACATTGAATTTGCCTGCATCGCGCGCGCGTTGACGTTGAGCAGCCATTTCAGTTTCAAAACCAGCTTCATCAATGGTCAGTTCGCGTTCACGAGCAATATCCGCAGTCAAGTCAGCAGGGAAGCCGTAAGTGTCATACAGTTTGAACACGACTTCACCAGGAATGACATTGCCTTTTAACTGGCTGAGTTCGCCTTCAAGAACTTTCAAACCTTGTTCAAGGGTTTTGGCAAACTGTTCTTCTTCTTTAATCAATGCTGCTTCGATGCGTTCACGGTTTTCGATCAATTGTGGATAAGCTTCGCCCATCACGTCAATTAAAGGTTGCAACATTTTGTAGAAGAAAGTGCCCGTTGCGCCAAGTTTGTTACCGTGACGAATCGCACGACGGATAATACGGCGTAACACATAACCACGACCTTCATTTGATGGGTTAACACCATCAGCAATCAGGAAGCAGCAAGAACGTGCATGGTCAGCAACGACGCGTAAAGACGGTTGTCCTTGATCTTCTGTTCCAATAATTTCAGCCGCCGCTTTAATGAGGTGTTGGAATAAGTCGATGTCGTAGTTCGAGTTTACGTGTTGTAAAACGGCAGAAATACGCTCTAAGCCCATACCTGTATCAACAGAAGGGGCAGGCAGTGCATGTAATACGCCATCAGCAGTACGGTTAAACTGCATGAAGACGTTGTTCCAAATTTCGATATAGCGGTCGCCATCTTCTTCGGCAGAACCTGGTAAACCGCCCCAGATATGATCGCCATGATCGTAGAAAATTTCAGAACAAGGACCGCAAGGGCCTGTATCGCCCATTGCCCAGAAGTTGTCTGATGCGTATTTTTCGCCTTTATTGTCACCAATACGGATAATGCGTTCAGCAGCTAGACCAACTTCTTTGTTCCAGATGTCATAAGCTTCATCGTCAGTATGATAAACAGTGACATAAAGTTTGCTTTTGTCTAAACCGAGCCATTGCTCTGAGGTTAAGAATTCCCATGCATAGGTAATCGCATCACGTTTGAAGTAATCACCAAACGAGAAGTTACCCAACATTTCAAAGAAAGTATGGTGACGTGCAGTATAACCCACGTTATCTAAGTCGTTGTGTTTTCCGCCTGCACGAACACATTTTTGTGAAGTTGTCGCACGGACATAATCACGTTTTTCTAAACCCAAGAAGCAGTCTTTGAACTGGTTCATACCCGCATTGGTAAATAGTAATGTTGGGTCATTCGCGGGAACGAGAGAACTCGATGCGACACGTGTATGACCTTTTGTTTCAAAGAAATGCAAAAAGGCTTCACGAATTTCAGCGGACGTCATAAAACGTGTACTCACAACAAGTCACTCCATCTAATCATTTTGGCTAAACGCATTAAATCAAATCTTTTAGAATAGTAAAACTGATTAATACGAGGCTGATAATTTAAAAACGCCAAATTATAACGAAAAATCAGGGTATGACCAACGATTTTAGCTATAAATCACGACAAATCTATGAAAATAAGTCTATGTTTGTTATATGCTTTCGGTGAGTAAATTGTAAGAATTTTCTTTAGTTTACAAAGTGGTGTAAAGCCTTGGATAGAATAGAAATTTCGGATCATCATTATTTTTATCGGCATGTAGCTAATTGTTTTTGAATTATATTTGAAAAATAGGTTGTTCAGCTATCATCACCATCTTGAATGTTTTAAGATAACGGACTCAATTTGGGGTTATTAGGAAATCAAGATCATGCAACGAATCGCAATTAACGGATTTGGGCGAATAGGACGCAATGTTATTCGGGCATGGTTTGAAAATCCAAAACAATTTCATTTCGATATTGTTGCCATCAATGATATTGCCGATATTGAAACCTTGCTGCATTTGTTCAAATACGATTCAACACACGGGCGTTTTAAAGGCAAAGCGGAAATTATCACTGAGCAGGGTGATCATTTTTTAGCAGTACAGAGCGCAGGGCAATCCTTAAAAATTCAGGTCTTCCGTGGTTCACAGCCAGAACAATTACCATGGGATCAACTCAATATTGATGTTGTACTGGAATGTACAGGTTTGTTCCGTTCCCGTGAGGCAGCAACTCGACATTTAAACGCAGGTGCAAAGCGCGTGATTATTGGCGCTGCACCGTTTGATAGTGTTGATATTGCGGTGGTGTATGGTGTGAACCATTTAGATGTCAAAGCCAGTGATCAGATTATTTCGAGTGTGTCGTGTACCACACAGGCTTTAGTGCCATTAGTCAAAATTCTGGATGATCATTTTGGGATTGAAACTGCGTTGATGACCGAAATTCATGCAGTGACAGCCGATCAGTCGGTACTGGATCACGCTCACCGCGATTTGCGCCGTGCACGCGCAGCAGGACACAATATTATTCCAACCACATCGAGTGCTTTGGGTGCTTTAAAACGGGTGATGCCAAAAATGGCTGATCGAATTGATGGTTATTCAATTCGTGTACCGACCATTAATGTGGCTGCGATTGATTTAAGTTTTGTCGCTCAAAAAGCGGTGAGCATTGAGCAGCTTCACCATGTTTTAAAACATGCTGCCGATACCTATTATGCTGAGATTATGTCGGTTACTGATGAAGTCTTGGTGTCGAGCGATTTTAATCATTCACCTGAGTCATTAATTGTTGATTTTAATCAAACTATGGTGGTTGGACGTCAGGCAAAAGTCTTTGCATGGTATGATAATGAATGGGGTTATGCAAATCGCTTACTGGATTTGTGTGAGTCATTTACTGAACAATAAATAGGATATTGAATGATGATGTGGCTTTGGGGATTAACCATTCTATTAATGGTTGTGGTCATGGTGCTGGTTTGGTTGCAAGTCAAAAATCAGCGTCAGGATTTAAGTGATTTGAGTGAAAATCATCAGTTACAACAGCAAGTGGCACATTTGGAAGATCATTTGAAAAAGACGTTGGAGATTATGCAGGATCTTGCCAAGAAAATGCATGTACAGCAAGAAGCGCTCGATCATACCAATGCTAAGCTTCAGAAATTAGAGAAACAGCAAGTTGAAATGGTGAATATTTTAAGCAAAATGGTACAGCCTACTCAAAAATGAGTAGGTGTTTTTTGATTCTCATCGCTATAACAAAACCATACGCAATGCTGCAGCAGAAAGCATGCTCACAATAACGGTGGGCAGTAGTGAGAAACGCGATGCTGCCAATAGCGTAATCGCCATCGCAATCACATCCACAATATTGTCTCGAACAAAATAAGGGGCGATGACCGAAATCAGTACGCAGCCCGGAACAACTTCTAAAATTCGTTTTTGACGGGCGCTTAGCGTTTTGTTTTTAAGTAAGATGTAGCCAAGCACACGTGTGGAATAAGTGGTTAATGCGACACAAATAATGGCTAATAACGTCATACCGTGAATCATTCTGCATCATCTCCTACAAAAAAGAATGCTGAAGCAATCCCGAAAATTGCGCCAATTGGCACATACCAGCCTTCTGGCAAATACAGATAAGCAATGACGGCTGCAATTAAACTGACTAACCATGGTCGAGCTGCTGCAACGCCTTGCCACATGCCACGAATGAGCACTAAAAACACCGCAGGAAATGCCATATCAAAGCCCCAGCGCGTAATATCTCCAATGACAGGGCCAACTGCGCCACCAAGTGCTGTACAGGAAATCCACATCGCATATAAGGCAAAACAGATTCCTGAGTAAAAAGCCATATTGAATCGTTGGCCGAGTGGGTATTGTGAGTTTTGCTGAGCATTGGCCATGCCCATCGCCCAACTTTCATCGCACATGAAAAATAAAGCAGGTAAGACTTTTTTATTAGGTAAATGCTTTAGGTAAGGAACAAGGCTCGCCCCCATCAGTAGATGACGGCTGTTCACTAAAAAGGTGACAAACATCAGCATGAGAATTTGCGGTGGATTGGTCCACATTTCCAAAATAGTGAACTCTGAACCTCCCGCGAAATTCAAGCCTGTGAGTAATGGAATTTCGAGCAGGCTCAGACCTTTCTGAGTGGCTTGTGTACCGAGAACCATGGCAAAGGGAACCATGCCAATTAGAATGGGAATTGATGCTTTTAAGCCACGTTTAAAGTCAACAAACTCACTCGAATCATTCAAGCTTTGCGCGGTATTTTTAAGCGTCAACATGTCCATATACCTAATTGGGTGATCATAAAATCAGAAAAATAGTTTATGGCAATGCTGGCAGCATTTGGAGCTAAATTTAGCGTTGATTTTATCTAATTTAGTAGATTATGCTAATAAAATAATAAATTTTGGTATTAAAATGCTGAGGATTGTGATGGATCAAATTGATAGACGAATTTTGCAAGCACTACAACATGATGGAAAACTCCAAAATAACGAATTGGCTCAGCGGGTCGGTTTGTCCGCATCACCATGTTTGAGACGTGTGAAACAACTTGAAGATGATGGTGTGATTGAAAAATATGTGGCGTTGATTGATCCAGCCAAAGTCAATTTGGGCTTAACTGTATTTGCACGTATTTGGTTAAAAGAACAGTCGGCCTATACAGTCAATCATTTTGTTGAATCTATTAAGGATTTACCTGAGGTGGTGGAATGTCAGCTCATGGCGGGAGATTGTGATTTTTTCTTGAGAATTGTGGTATCTGATTTGGAAGCTTACCGTCAATTTCAGATTCAACAGCTCAATAAAATTACAGGCATTCAAAATGTGAAAACCGAGATTCCATTACAAAAAGTGAAATTAACGACTGAGTTGCCGATTTACTAAAGTTACTCGATTTGACGAACCACACTATCCACAGAATACTGCCCCCAGTCTGAAAGCTGTTCAATAAAATGATTGAGTGCTGAATGCTCGAAATGTGCAACTAGCATATAACATGCTGAGCCTGAAACTTTAAAACAGCTTTCAATCTGTTCAAATTGCTGAGTAAAAGCTTCAAATTCAGCAAATCGATTATTTTGCATCATCACACGGATAAACTGGGTTGCATGGTGTTGAATCACAATACTGTATTTTTGAATCAAACCTTCATCTTGCATTTTGGCTATGCGTTGCCCAACGGCTTGTCCTGTGCGGTGCACCATTTCTCCAATCTCTTTATGTGACAGGCGAGAGTCATTTTTTAAAATGGTCAAGATTTTTGCATCAATTGGATCTAAAGACATGTGAAAGCCTGATAATTTTCAAGATGAAAGAAATGAATCATACATTCTTTCATGCGGATCTGCGTTTCGCTAGCGCATTTCCTTAATCTACAGGTAGATTCAACAGATTGAGGAAATGAATGTGAAAAAGACTGCATTATTGGTGATTGATGTTCAAAATGATTATTTCCCAGCAGGTAAAATGGCACTTTTTGCGCCTGAACACGCCTTGGAAAATATTCAGCATTTAGAAAAAGTATTTCATCAGGCACAAGCGCCGATTATTTATATTCAACATATTGCGGCTTCTCCTGAAGCTCCATTTTTTGTTGCAGGAACTCATGGTGTCAAATTGCATGCAGATTTAGCAATCAACTCAGCATCTATCATTGTTGAAAAGCAGTTTCCAAATAGCTTTTTTCAGACGGATTTAAAAGAAATCTTGGATCAATTAGGCGTTGAACAGGTGATCATTACAGGTATGATGACGCATATGTGTGTTGATGCGACCTCGCGTGCTGCGGCTGAATATGGTTATCAGCCGATTGTAATTGCCGATGCAACGGCGACAAAAGATTTGCAATATGCAGGGCGAACGGTGATTGCCGATGATGTGCAAACTGCATATTTGTCATCTTTTCAAATGTTTGCAAAAATTGAAACGACACAGAAATATTTGAGTCACACAGTGTGATTAAAATAATCAAAAGATAAAAATCTCAGTGCATGTGTGTATCTTACGTGCTAGACTAGGAGAAATCGGGTGTGTTCCCGATTTTTTTATGTGGATCATTTCCGCGCAGACAAAATTTAGGTTTACAACATGCCCATTTCAGAGACATGGTTATTACCTGATGGTGTAGCTGATGTATTACCGGAACAAGCGCAAGTCGTAGAAGCTTTGCGTCGTAAAGCATTAGATTTCCTCGCATCGCGTGGTTATCAGCTGGTGTACACGCCATTTATCGAATACATCGAATCTTTATCTTCCCTTTCCGAATCGAATCAAGATTTAGACTTAGCCACATTTAAAGTGATTGATCAGCTTTCTGGTCGATTACTGGGTGTTCGTGCCGATATGACACCACAAGTGGCACGTATCGATGCGCATGTGCGTCCAGTTCAAGGTGTAGCGCGCTATTGCTACGCAGGTACGGTATTACATACAAAACCACAAGGGTTTAATACCTCCCGCGCACCTTTACAGCTAGGTGCAGAATTGTTTGGACATGACAGTATCGATGCCGATGTAGAAATGGTTGATGTCATGTTGAGTTTGATCGAAACTGCTGGACTGATTGAAAGCGTGCATCTAGATTTAGGGCATGTTGGATTATTCCGTAGTTTGGTGAAACTTGCTGGATTGAATAAAGAAACAGAACGACATTTGTCTGATCTTTATCAGCGTAAAGCACTGCCTGAGTTGGCAGAATTTACCCAGTCAATCAGCTTTGGCTCAGATTTTTATGCACTTGGACGTTATTCAAGTGATTTAGATGCATTGCAAGCGAATTTAAGCCCTGCAATCTTGGCTGATGCAGCGTTTAAACAGGCGCTAGAAGCTGTCATTACCACGCATGCACAAATTCGTGCACGCTGGAAAAACCTGAATATTGGTATCGATGTCGTTGAGTTACGTTCGTATCATTATCATACAGGTTTAATGTATGCAGTTTATGCACCAAACCGTGCTGCACCACTGGCTCAAGGTGGACGTTATGACGGGATTGGTGAGCACTTCGGTCGTGCGCGTCCTGCAACTGGTTTTAGTTGTGACTTGTATGCACTATGTGCAGGTCAGTTTCAGCAGGTGACCACTGTGGTTGCGCCGAAAGGAATTGATGCAGATTTGGTAGAAGCAATTGGACAGGCTCGAGCACAAGGCTTAAGTGTAATTCAATTGTTGGGTAATGATGATTTAAACTCGGTGCCATACGCAACTCACCAGTTGGTGCAGGTTGCAGGTCAGTGGACCATCGAGAAAATTTAATCGCTCAATCAGGTGTTCATGTCACTTGATTCAGTTTTCAATTTTAACAGCATGATGTAATGAGGCTATTATGGGCAAGAATGTTGTGGTACTCGGTACCCAATGGGGCGACGAAGGTAAAGGTAAAATCGTTGACCTGCTCACAGATCAAGCGGCTGCGGTCGTTCGTTATCAAGGCGGACACAATGCAGGACATACACTTGTCGTTGGTGGTAAAAAAACTGTATTGCATCTCATTCCATCAGGTATTTTACGTGAAAACGTATTGTGCTTAATTGGCAACGGTGTTGTGCTTTCGCCTGCTGCATTGATTGAAGAAATGAGCATTTTGGAAAAAGAAGGCGTGCCTGTTAAAGAACGTCTACGTATTTCTCCAAACTGCCCACTGATTCTTCCAAACCATATTGCATTAGACCAAGCACGTGAGAAAAAACGTGGTAATGCGAAAATCGGTACAACAGGTCGTGGTATCGGCCCTGCATACGAAGATAAAGTTGCTCGTCGTGCTGTCCGTGTTGCTGACTTGGTTCGTGGTGGTGAGCATCTTACTGCACAATTAACTGAGTTGCTTGAATACCATAACTTCCAGTTAACCCAATTCTACGGCGTAGAAGCAGTTAAACTTGAAGATGTGCTTGCACTTTGCGATCAATGGCGTGAAGTGGTTGCTCCATTAGTTATGGATGTAACAACTGAACTGCATAACTACCGTAAAAATGGTCAAAACATCATGTTTGAAGGTGCTCAAGGCTCACTTCTTGATGTTGACCACGGTACATATCCGTATGTAACGTCTTCAAATACCACTGCTGGCGGCGTAAGCTCAGGTTCAGGTCTTGGTCCATTACATTTAGACTATGTTTTGGGTATTACCAAAGCTTACACAACACGTGTGGGTGCAGGTCCATTCCCAACAGAACTTGTTTACAATGCAGCTGCAGATGAAGGCGATGCAATCGGTAAACATTTGGGTACTGTCGGTCATGAATTTGGTGCTTCAACTGGTCGTCAACGTCGTTGTGGCTGGTTCGATGCTGAAATCCTACGCCGTTCGGTAGACGTAAACTCGCTTTCTGGTATTTGCTTGACGAAGCTTGACGTTCTAGATGGCTTGGAAGAAGTAAAAATCTGTGTAGGCTATGAAGCAGCAGATTCTGGTTGTGTTGGTTCTTCTGATGCGCTTGCATACGAAACTTTAAAACCAATCTATGAAACACTTCCAGGTTGGTCTGAGTCAACTGTAGGCGCTACAAGCTTTGAACAGCTTCCTGAAAATGCAGTTGCTTATATCAAACGTATCGAGCAGTTAATTGAATGTCCAATTGACATTATTTCAACTGGTCCAGACCGTGCAGAAACAATTGTTTTACGTCATCCATTTTCTGCATAATGCATAGATGTTGACTAAAAACCGCGATCTTGAGTCGCGGTTTTTTTTGGCTCGACCAAAGTTCACTTTATCTAGTGATCATTCTGTATAACACTCCAATAAAACCGTATCAATTGGATAGGGATGCCAATGCAATTACAGCCGAATATTTCTAAAACAATTTTCTATTCTTTTTTATTTGCTTTGGGCGGTGCGCCAACGCTTGCGATGTTGATTGCATCACAACAGACCCGTGATCCACATCTATTAATGTCTGCCTTTGTTGGCTTGAGCGTAGTGTTAGTCTGTATTTTTGTACCCATTGTATTGATACAAAATACATTTTTATTGGCTAAGCGTCGTAATTTGAAGTTGGAAGATCGGCTTAAAGGTTTATCTAATATTTATTTTGCTTTAAATATTGGTTGTCTGATTTTCTGGATTTTATTTATGTTTAAAATGATTTAAGTTTACATAAATATAATATTTTATATAAGAAGCTAATATTTTGATGATTTAGCATCTTATATAATAAACCTCTTTCATGATTGCTTAGATCAGAGCAAAGCTGAAATATATTTCAATACAGCCTATAAAGCTGCACAGGAATTATGAAATAAATTTAATGTTTGAATATTCAGCTATTTGAGTATAAAAAATTTAAAATTGGAGTGTTCTTAACATGAACAATAAACTCATTTTGAGCTTAGGGTTGGTCACAATCGTCAGTTTTTCTGGATGTACGACTATTGCAGATATGAGTGGTGCAGATTCAGCAACGTTAAATGCAAATGCTGCAACCACCTTCTCAAAAATGAGAACCGAAGCACAGCAAAAAGGTCAGCTAGATACCTCTTCAAATACTTATCGACGTATTAATGCCGTACTGTTAAGAATGGAACCATACGCCAATCAGGCGAACCAAACAGGGCAAGCATTCCAGTGGCAACTTGCAGTTTTAAAATCCGATGAGATTAATGCCTATGTTGCACCGGGTGGCAAAGTGGTGTTTTATACAGGCATCGTCAATAAGCTTAATCTGACTGATGCAGAAATTGCCGCAGTGATGGGGCATGAAATGACCCATGCTTTGGAAGAACATTCTAAAAATAAATTGGGTGCACAGGTATTGACCAGTTTAGCTGTGAATGTAGGTAAATCTTATGTGGGGGATGCCGCAGGTGGTCTAGGTGCTACAGCTTTAGATCTAGGAAGTCAGGTGGGTGTAGGTTTACCTTATTCTCGAAGCCTAGAAAGTCGTGCTGATTATGGCGGTTTAATGTTGATGGCGAAAGCAGGTTATAACCCACAAGCCGCGATTACTTTGTGGGAAAAAATGAATAAGCTAGAAGGTGCAGGTGGTCCAGCATTTATGTCGACGCACCCTTCAAATTCACAACGTATTGATGCAATGCGTAAGAACTTGCCTGCTGCAATGGCTGTATATAATAGCCGTCGATAACAGTACTAAAATTAAAAAAGGATACAAAAGCATCCTTTTTTTATGGTGCAGGGTTCGGTTGCTGTTTATGAATGGCTTCAATTTCTAACAAAATTTCTTCATTGAGTTCGAGATCAAATGCAGCAATATTTTCTTTGAGTTGTGACATAGAGGTCGTACCAATAATGGTACTGGTCACAAAAAACTGTTGTTTGATAAATGCAAGTGCGAGTTGAGTGAGTGTTAAACCATGTTTTTCAGCAACTTGTGCATATTGTTCAGTCGCCCATTCACATTCAGGGTTGGTGTAACGGCTAAAGCGTGAGAATAAGGTAATACGACCATTTTCAGGTTTTGCACCATGACGGTATTTTCCTGTGAGCATACCAAAAGCCAGTGGCGAATAGGCAAGTAAGCCGACACCTTCATATTTGGCAATTTCAGACATGCCCACTTCATAGGTTCGGTTCAATAAGCTATATGGGTTTTGTACAGTCACAAATTTGCTGAGATTCATTTTTTCTGCCAAGTGCAGAAACTTCATCGTCCCCCAAGGTGTTTCATTCGACAAACCAATAAAACGAATACGCCCTTTTTGGATTTCCTGATGCAGTGCATCAAGTGTTTCTTCTAAAGCAGTCTGGTCATGTTCATGTTTGGCGGCGAGCTGATTGCCAAAACCAAGATGCCCAAAAAAATTAGTATGACGTTCTGGCCAGTGTAACTGATATAGGTCAATATAATCGGTTTGTAAGCGCTTGAGTGAGCCATCTAAAGCTTGTTGAATATCTTTGTGGTTAAAGTGGGTTAGACCTTGGCGAATGGAGCTGCCACCAAAACTTGGTCCAGCAATTTTTGAAGCGAGAAAAAGTTGCTCACGCTTGCCATGTTGTCCAATCCAGTTGCCAATAATCTGTTCTGTTGCACCTTGTGTTTCAGCTTTTGGTGGTACAGGATACATTTCTGCGGTATCCCAAAAATACAAGCCCTGATCAAGCGCATAATTAAGCTGTTCAAAAGCTTCGGCTTGAGTATTTTGCTCACCAAAGGTCATGGTGCCTAAGCAAATCTCGGGAAGTTGGATACCTGTATGGGCAAGTGGATTGAATTTCATGAAGGTACCTCTGTCTAATTGTGATGATTAGGCTTAAATAAAAAAGCAAATCCGAAGATTTGCTTGAGCTGATCAACTAATTATGCAGAATGATCGGAGTTTTCAGAATTTTCTAGTGCGCTATCGTAAATCAGAATCGCTTTACCTTCAGTTTCAATCATTCCTTGATCTTCAAGAGATTTAAGGACACGCCCAACCATTTCACGAGAACAGCCGACAATACGCCCAATTTCTTGGCGGGTAATACGGATTTGACGACCATTTGGCAAAAGCATTGCTTCAGGTTGATTGGCAAGTTCAATTAAGCAACGTGCAATACGACCTGTCACATCAATAAATGCCAAGTCGGTCATTTTACGTGTGGTGTTTTTCAGGCGGCGTGCCAATTGAGCAAAAACAGCATAGCTTAGGTCAGGATACTGTTTGCTTAACTCTAAAAAATTTTCATACGAAATTTCTGCAATTTCACAGACTTCACGAGTACGGACTTCAGCGGTACGTAGCGGTTCAGCTTCAAATAATCCCATCTCGCCAAAAAAATCACCTGCATTGAGGTAAGCAACCACGATTTCACGATCGTCGTCTTCTTTAAGTAAAATAGAAACAGAACCTTTTAATATTAGATAAAGCGATTTTGACTCGTTGCCCACCTCAACGATGCTCATGCGCTTTGGGTAACGGTTAATATATGCGCGTTTTAATAAAGCTTTAACCGATTCTGGCAAATGGTTGGGAGAAAGTGCATCGTTTGCGAATGGAAAGAGATTAGCCGACATGATTCTTTGTTCCAAAAAAATAAAAAAGCAAAAGGTAACTTTTGGTCTTTGTTAATATATGTAGGAAAATTCCTTCTCTAAATAAATTGTGTTAGTGTACTAGCACACAGTAATCTATATTTTTTTTAGGTAGTTGCAATGCGATCAACAGTTCAATGGCTCGAGAATGTTGCATTTGAAGCAAAGTCTGAGAGTGGTCATAGCGTAATCATGGATGGGGCACCTGCTTATGGCGGTGAAAATCGTGGCGCACGCCCTATGGAATTGATTCTAATGGGACTCGGTGGCTGCGCATCGTTTGATATTGTAACCATTCTAAAAAAAGCCCGTCAGGACATTGATGGTGTTGAATGTCAGCTACAAGCGGAACGTGCTGACGAAGTTCCTGCGGTCTTTACCAAGATTCATTTACACTTTGTCGTCTCAGGCAAGGCCTTGAAAGAAAAGCAGGTCGCAAAAGCGGTTGAATTATCGGCAGAAAAATATTGTTCTGCAAGCAAGATGCTTTCAAGTGGTGGTGTAGAAATTACCCATGACTTTGAAATTGTCGAAGTAGCATAAAATATGCCGTGTAAAGGAAGTCAGTTTATATAACTGGCTTTTTTTTGTTTTTGTGCAGAAATTTTGGTTTTTTGACTTGAAAAAAATTTAAATGAGCCACATATTAATACTGAATTATATATAATGATTTTTTATAAATATTTGAAAAATCATAGAAAAATATTTGAAATTTAAATAAGTGTTCCCATATATTAGTTAAGTAGCAAATTGATGATGAGGTATAACAATAATGCGTTTTGAAAAATTTACCAATCGATTGCAGCAAGCTTTATCCGATGCGCAGTCTTTGGCGATGGGGAAAGATCATACTGCAATTGACAATATCCATATTTTGGTCACATTGCTTGAAGAAGCTTCAAATCTTAGCTTGTTACAGCAAGCAGGCGCGCGCATACCAGAACTGAAACAGAAACTGGAGCAAGCTTTAAGCAATGCTGCAATCATCTCGAACCCAACAGGAGATATTCATCTCAATCCCGATGCGGTCAAAATGCTGAATTTGGCAGACCGCTATGCACAAAAAGCAGGGGATGAGTTTATTTCAACAGATTGGGTGATGTTGGCTTTGGCTGAAGTCGGTTCGACCAAAACCATTTTAACCAGTGTAGGCGTAACCGTTGAAGGATTACGCAAAGTAATCGAATCCATTCGAGGCAAAGACAAAGTCATGAGTAATAATCACGAAGATCAACGTGACTCTTTAAATAAATACACCATTGACCTGACCGAACGTGCAGCATCGGGCAAGCTTGACCCTGTGATTGGTCGTGATGATGAAATTCGCCGTACTATTCAAGTCTTATCACGCCGTACCAAAAACAATCCAGTGCTGATTGGTGAACCAGGTGTCGGTAAAACTGCGATTGTTGAGGGTTTGGCACAGCGCATTATTAATGGTGAAGTCCCTGAAAGTTTGAAAGGTAAACGTGTTTTATCTTTAGACTTAGGTTCACTATTGGCAGGTGCGAAATATCGTGGTGAATTTGAAGAGCGTTTAAAAGCGGTTTTAACTGATTTAGCCAAACAAGAAGGGCAAGTCATTCTGTTTATTGATGAATTGCATACTTTGGTTGGTGCAGGTAAAACCGATGGTGCGATGGATGCAGGAAATATGTTGAAACCTGCGTTGGCACGGGGTGAATTACGTTGTGTCGGTGCAACGACCTTAGATGAATATCGCCAATATATTGAAAAAGATGCAGCCCTTGAGCGTCGTTTCCAAAAAGTTTTGGTCGATGAACCGAGCGTTGAAGATACCATTGCGATTTTACGTGGTTTAAAAGAACGCTATGAAGTGCATCACGGGGTGAAAATTCTTGACTCTGCGATTATTGCAGCAGCGAAAATGTCGCATCGTTATATCACTGACCGTCAACTGCCAGATAAAGCAATTGACTTAATTGATGAGGCAGCATCACGGATTAAAATGGAACTCGATTCTAAGCCTGAAGCTTTAGATAAACTCGATCGCCGTTTGATTCAGCTTAAAATGCAGCTTGAAGCGGTGAAAAAAGATGAGGACTCAGGCAGTAAAGCTGAAGTTGCTCATCTAGAGAAACAGATCATTGAAGTTCAAAATGAATACAATGATTTGGAAGAAATCTGGAAGGCTGAGAAAATCTTGGTTGAAGGCACTAAAGATGCACAAATTAAATTAGATCAAGCACGTATCGCTTTTGAGAAAGCGCAGCGTGAAGGTGATTTGGCAGAAGCAAGCCGTTTACAGTATGGCGTGATTCCAGAGTTACAAAAACAGTTGGCACAAGACGAAGCGGTTGAAGAGGAAGCTGAAGAGCCAAAACTGTTGCGTAATAAAGTCACTGAAAATGAAATTGCGGAAGTGGTCAGTGCTGCAACGGGTATTCCTGTGTCTAAAATGCTACAGGGTGAACGTGAAAAACTCCTACATATGGAAGAGTTTTTACATCAACGTGTGGTTGGACAAGATGAAGCTGTGGTCGCAGTATCGAATGCGGTACGTCGTTCACGTGCTGGATTGTCCGATCCAAACCGACCAAGTGGTTCGTTCTTGTTCTTAGGACCAACAGGGGTCGGTAAAACAGAATTAACCAAAGCATTGGCAAACTTCTTGTTTGATAGTGACGATGCCATGATTCGTATTGATATGAGTGAGTTCATGGAGAAACACTCTGTGAGCCGTTTAGTCGGTGCACCTCCGGGCTATGTTGGTTATGAAGAGGGTGGTGTGTTAACCGAAGCTGTGCGTCGTAAACCATATAGCGTGGTGCTGTTTGATGAAGTTGAAAAAGCCCATCCAGATGTTTTCAATATTTTATTGCAAGTTCTGGATGATGGTCGCTTAACTGATTCACAAGGTCGTGTGGTGGACTTTAAAAATACCGTGATTGTAATGACTTCAAACTTAGGCTCGCAAGATGTGCGTGAGTTAGGTGAACATGCGAAAGATGATGAAATTCGTACTGTGGTTATGAATGCGGTGAGTGAGCATTTCCGTCCTGAATTTATTAACCGTATTGATGAGTTGGTGATCTTCCATTCACTCAAAAAAGCGCAAATTCGTGGTATTGCGGATATTCAGCTTAGTCGCTTACGTAGTCGCTTGGCGGATAAAGACATGAGCTTAACCGTTGAAGACAGTGCATTTGATGCATTGATTGATGCTGGTTTTGATCCAGTCTATGGTGCACGTCCACTGAAACGCGCCATTCAGCAACAGGTTGAAAACAGCTTGGCGCAAAAGATCTTGTCAGGTGAATTTTTGCCAGGTGACAATATTGTAATTAGCTCCGAAAATGGACATTTACAATTTAGCAAGCTGAAACTGAGCTAATATGCCTTGCTGAGAAATATAGAGTCCATACCCAAAAATTGGGTATGGACTTTTTATCATGGAGGAAATAAGTACAAAAGTTGTATTTTTGTAAGAATATCGTATGCTATAGCCATAAACATAATCAAACAAAGCATATTATTTTTAGAGAATCTTGACTATGCAGAAAAAAGGAATGATTGTTGCACTAGGTGCAATTTTGGTCAGTGGTGCAGTAGGTGCAAATTTTTATGCAGATCACCGTCTAAAAACGTATTATACTGAACTTAATAAAAATAATGGCGTATTTCAAAAACAAGATGCTCAGCTCAATATGGGGCTATTCTCAGGCGATGCACATTGGTCTTATAAAATTGTTCCCAATCCATGCCAGCCAAATAATTCAGTTGTGATTAAAGGGGTTGATCATATTCAGCGTTCTTGGAATGGTTATCATATTCAGTCTGATATTAATGCGGAATTACAGGGCAAGAAAAGTGCAGATATTTATCGCTGGGTATTAAAAAATCAGGCACTACTTAAGTTAGATACTCAACTGAATTGGTTGGGTACAGTGAATATGAAAATCAGCAGTCCTCCAATTGATGAACAACGTGATGACTTCCAGTTCGTTTGGAATGGGGTTAATGGCACGGCAAAATTAAAAAAAGAAAATGGTCAGTATGCGATGACCGAAGCTGATCTGAATATGCCTGGTTTTACTGTACGCAATGGTAACGATTATTTTAGTTTACAAAGTATGCAGTTGAAGACCGATCATGGTTTGCTCACAGATAAGCTGCAGTCTGGAAAAACAGAATTCTCTATTCAAAAAATGGTTGTGTTAGATCAAGGAGCAGGAAAGCGCCTGAATCTCGACATAGACAAATTTAAATTAAATACAGATCTTGATGTCCAAGAAAAAGAAACCATGCTCAAGATGGTGATGTCGATTGATAATATATCTGCCGATACGAAAAAACTGACCAATATGCGCGTTAATATCAATTATATGGGAATTGATACACCCGCATTAGCAGAATTTGTGCGCTTAGCAAATCAAGAGTCTGCAGTCTGTAATGCAAATCAGAACAGTCAACAACAGGTCTTAGAGAATCAGTTATTAAAAATCTTGGCACATGGGTTTAGTTTTGAATCAAAAGGCAACCAAATTGAATTTGGTAATGGCAAAATGACCGCAGATCTTAATGGTAAGTTTCTACCAAATAGTTATGCCAACTTAGATGAATTACGTGTCAAAGTGCCGCAAGTTTTCCAATTAGATGCAAAAGCCAGTGTCGATAAGCAACTATTACGCAGTATGATGATGGCATCAGGAAAAATGCCTTCAGGAATGTCTGAGCAAGATTATGACCGTGCAGTGACTCAGGCAGCACAGGCGATGCACGCTAAAGTAAATGCAAACAGTATTGATTTTGCAGTGAAATATGAAAATGGTCAGACGACCTATCCTTAAATTTTGCAGATAAAATAAAAAATGCCAAGCAATTGCTTGGCATTTTTTTTGATACGGCTCGTTTAATTAACTAAATGCTGGATTTTCCACGCACGGTGGATTTTCTGATTACGCTTGAAGTCAGGGCCAATAGTTTCATTGCTGATTTCTTGGATATCAAACATGGCTTCAATTTCTTCATCTAGCTCAAAGCCACGATAGTTGTTCGAGAAGTACAGTGTTCCATCTGAGCTTAAACGGTTCATGGCACGTTTAATCAAAGAAACATGGTCACGTTGTACATCGAATGTGCCATAGAATTTCTTTGAGTTTGAGAAAGTTGGTGGGTCAATAAAGATTAGGTCATATTGCTCATGACCTTCTTTGAGCCACTCGAAACAGTCACTGATAAAGAACGCATGTTGTTCATCAGCATGATCTACAGTAAGACCATTTAAAACAAAGTTTTCTTTTGACCAGTTGATGTAAGTGTTCGATAAGTCGACGCTGGTTGTACTTGCTGCACCGCCAAGCGCTGCATGCAGGCTTGCTGTAGAGGTGTAGCTGTACAAGTTCAAGAAATGTTTGCCTTTGGCTTCTTGAGCAATGCGTAGACGAATTTGACGGTGATCAAGGAACAGACCTGTATCCAAATAGTCAGTCATGTTGACTAAAATCTTGGCTTTGCCTTCTTTGACAATAAAGCGTTTAGACGCAGTACTTTGTTTAGTGTACTGCGTCTTGCCTTCTTGGCGGGCGCGGGTTTTAATAAAAATTGCATCACGACCAAGACCTGTCACTGCACGAATGGCAGTTAACGCAAGGTTAAAGCGTTTTTTGGCTTTTTCAGGGTCAATTTTTTTCGGTGGAGCATATTCCTGAACATGTAAGCGGTCGCCATAAACATCAATTGCCACGTTAAAATCTGGCAAATCTGCATCGTACAGACGTAAGCAATAGACATTTTCGCTGGTTGCCCATTTTTTCAAGGCTTGCATATTTTTTTGCAGACGATTGGCAAAATCTTGTGCGCCCTCAATTTCTTCAAATTGCTGTGGCTGCCACGTTGCAAGGAAAGGTTGCGTGTGAACTTGTGGTTTGATTTGACCCAAACGAATGTAAATTGGAAGTTTACCATTCATTAAACGCAAGGTTTCAGGCTGGCTAAATGCCAATACATCGGCTTGTTCAACCTGAGAAGCAATCACGGCTGCGTATTGATTCGGGAAAGTTTCCTGTAATTTTGCAGACAACCCCAAATATAAAGCACGGTTAGACGCTTTATCCCCCAAACGCTCACCATAGGGTGGGTTAGTGACAATCATCGCAGATTTGCTGCTGTCAAACTCTGGCCAGTCTGCAAGTGTACGTTCTTCAATTTGAATCGCATCAAGCAGTTTGTCAAAACCTGCCGCCATGATGTTTTGACGCGTTGCTTTCACGGCTTCCCAGTCTGCATCATACGCATAGAACTGAGGTAAAGGCTGTTCGAGTGCAGCTTCATGGCGCTCTGCTGCTTCAGCTTTAATGCCCATCCACAATTCATGGTCGTGACCATGCCAACCGTTGAAACCAAAACGACGAACCAAACCCGGTGCACGATCGGTTAAAATCATCAATGCTTCAATAATAAATGTGCCTGAACCACACATTGGATCAAGGAAAATTTCAGGGCGACGCTGTGCCAGTTTGGCTTTATTTAAAATTGCTGCTGCCAAGTTTTCTTTAATTGGGGCATCGGTCATATAACGACGGTAGCCACGTCTGTGCAGTGAATCACCCGACAAATCTAGGCAATAAGTATGTTCCGTTTTACCTGCCAAAACATACAAGGTAATTTCTGGCTGTTTGGTATCAATACTTGGACGACGACCGACTGCTTCCATGAAGCTGTCAACGACACCATCTTTTACGCGCAAAGTCGCAAACTGCGTGTTGACCTTAATTTCACGTTCAGCGTGTAAACGAATGGCAAACGTGCTTTGTGGTGCAAAAATTAAAGACCAGTCAAAGCTGATCGCACCTTCATAGAGTTCTTCTGCAACATCACGGGCATCGTGAGTATGTTCAAGTTCATAGGTATGAATAGGCAAGAGGACACGAGAAGCCAAACGTGACCACATGCAAATGCGATAGGCGTGTTCCAATGTGCCTTTGAAAATTAAACGTCCAGCTAGGCGCTCAATATTTTGAATCCCCAACTCTTGTAATTCTTCTTGGAGTAAGGTTTCAAGTCCATCTGCACAGGTAACCCAATATGTAGAAAGACGAGGTTTCGAAGTCATGTAAATTTCCAAAAGCAGCAAAGCAAACGGCTATTTTAACGTATTTTTTACAGGAAAACTTGTGGATTAAAATGACAGAACCGATTTTTTAAAAATGAGGTGAATCTTGGTGGAATAATTCGGCTTTAAAGCTGTATTTTCTCAAAAATTAGTCATCAAAAATGCGCCTTTAAAAGCATCATTTTATTGATGTGAATGAGAATTCAGCATTAGAAGCCCTTGATCTTGGTGATAAAAATTTAATTGTTGAAAACTTCAACTGCCCGCGAGATAAAATTATCTGTATAATGCGTTAACTTAATGTACAAGGAATCTCTCATGCATTTGGCTGCATTGCATAGTCCGAGTCAGATTCAACTCAATGAACATGGCAATCTTAAGCATTTCTTGACCATCGAAGGTCTTTCCAAACAGACCCTCACCAAAATTCTTGATACAGCACAGACCTTTATCAACGAAAATAATCAATTGATTACCTCGCCACTTTTAGAAGGGCGCACGGTCATGAATCTTTTCTTCGAGAACTCAACGCGTACCCGTACTACTTTTGAAGCGGCAGCAAAACGTCTTTCTGCCAACGTGTTGAATATTGATATTGCACGTTCAAGTACTTCAAAAGGTGAAACGCTGCGCGATACGCTGTGGAATCTTGAAGCCATGGCAGCCGATATTTTTGTGGTTCGTCATTCATCTTCAGGTGCAGCACATTTTATTGCCAAAGATGTTTGTCCACATGTTGCGATTATTAATGCGGGTGATGGTCGTCATGCCCATCCAACCCAAGCCATGCTCGACATGCTCACCATTCGCCGTGAAACCAAAAAGCCATTTGAAGCTTTAAGTGTGGCGATCATTGGTGACATTAAACACTCTCGTGTGGCGCGTTCTGACGTTGCTGCTTTGCAGACTTTAGGCTGTAAAGATATTCGTGTGATTGGGCCAAACACGTTGCTGCCAGTGGGTTTTGAAGAATACGGTAGCGAAGTTCGCCTATTCAATAATATGGATGAAGGCATTAAAGACTGTGATGTGATCATTACTTTGCGTATTCAAAATGAACGTATTGATTCGCCTGCTTTGGCATCACAATCTGAATTTCACAAAATGTATGGCTTGAATGAAACTCGCCTTGCGATGGCAAAACCTGATTGTATCGTCATGCATCCAGGCCCAATGAACCGTGGTGTTGAAATTGCATCAAGCATTGCCGATGGTCCACAGTCGGTGATTTTGCATCAGGTGACCAACGGGATTGCCGTACGTATGGCTGTACTGGCACTGGCGATGCAAGGTCAGTTGCAAGACAAGGGTTTAATTGAAGCAATTTCGGCATAAGGGCGAGACACATGAGTCGTGTAAAAATTGAAAATGTACGTGTGTTAGATCCAGTTCAACAAACAGACCACGTCGAAACAATTTATTTAGATCAGGGTAAACGTGTTGCCGACTTGGCAGAAGTCGATCAGGTGATTGACGGTCAAGGCAAATGGCTCATGCCAAGTATGGTGGATTTGTGTGCACGTTTGCGTGAACCAGGTCAGCAGCAGCACGGGACATTAAAATCTGAAGGTCAGGCTGCGCGTGAAAATGGGATTTTGCATGTGATTACCCCGCCAGATTCAAAACCGATTGTGCAAGACAATGGTGCTTTGATTCAGGGCTTGGTGGAAAAAGCATGGCAAGATGGCAAAATTCATTTGCATATCATTGGCGCGCAAACCCAAGGTCTCAATGGTAAACAGCCTGCGAACATGGCAGCCTTGAAAAAAGGTGGCTGTACTGCGGTGACTAATGCCAATGCCGCTTTCCAAGACGATGATGTCGTGATTCGTACCTTGGAATATGCAGCGGGTTTAGGTTTAACCGTGGTGTTCTATCCTGAAGAACCACAATTGGCAAAAGATGGTTGTGTGCATGAAGGTTTTGTGGCATCACGTCAAGGTTTGCCAATGATTCCGACGATTGCGGAAACGGTTGCGATTGCTAAATACTTGTTGATGATTGAAGTGACAGGCGTACGTGCTCACTTTAGTTTGCTTTCAAGTGGCGCTTCAGTTGAATTGATCGCTGCTGCAAAAGCTAAAGGTTTACCCGTGACAGCAGATGTTGCCATGCACCAGTTGCATTTAACCGATGCTTTGATTGATGGCTTTAACTCGCTTGCTCATGTTCGTCCACCACTTCGTGCAGAACAAGACAAAGCGCAGCTTCGTGAAGCGGTAAAATCGGGTGTGATTGATGCAATTTGTACCCATCATGAACCATTGAGCAGTTCAGCGAAAATGATGCCATTTGCAGAAACTGAACCAGGCATCACGGCTTTCGATACTTATGTGGCTTTAGGTACGCAGTTGGTTCGTGAAGGTGTATTTACTCCACTTGAGTGGGTTGAAAAAGTCACGACTGCACCTGCGCGTGTTGCAAAAATGCTGGAACGTTGGCAAGCAGAAGCGGGCTGGGTACTGGTTGATCCTGAGCTAGAATGGCAAGTGTCTAAAGACACGATTCTTTCTCAAGGTAAAAATACCCCACTGATTGGGCAAACTTTACAAGGCAAAGTGCTTAAAACTTTCTATGTAAAATAATTAAGCCTGTCTTGATTCAGAAAACAATAAAGCCAGTCATGTGACTGGCTTTATTGTTTTCTGAAGTTAAATATGAATTCAGAATAGATCACGTTATTATTTTTTATTCCGTGGTAATTTGTCTGCAACCAAGCCATAAATTGCAGCGAAAGGTAAGGCACTACGAACCAGATAGGCTGCATTCCACATGCCACCATGATTAGCACCTTGCATAATCAACTCTAGAGGATGATCAAGCTGATTGCTCGGATTGGCTAGCGCTTTAGGATTGCGTAAATCGTGAATCCACATTGCAGCCATGAGCGCATTTGTTGTTTCAGGTTCAAAGGCTTCAACATTAAATAAGTGTGCACCATTAAACGCAGCTTTGAGTAACGGGTTTTTGGTCACCGAATGTGTAGTTGTTGACGGTGCAATATTAATGCAAACATGTTGTCCGTGTTCCTGTGCTGTAATGGCTCGCCATTGTTGTATCCGTTTTGCAAGTGCATAGTTTGGACCTTGTTCAATCACCAGACAGTCAGCAATTGCATAGTCTTTACCATTATTTGAATGGATGAGTTGACGAGAATGCGGTTTAAGGAAATGACGGATACTTAAACTAGAAACACCTTTTGCTAAGAGCTTTTCAATGGTTGAACGTTCACGCGATTTTTGTTTGCAATGATCAACCACCTGTTTAGGAACAGCATATACATCAGTAGGGGTACACATAAACATTAAGCTGGTATTGGGCTTTTGCTCGCTGATATATTGCATAATCGCATCCATTGCCATAGCAACACGGACATGTTTTTCACCATCCAGATAAGCAATTGCTGCAAGATTTAAGCGTTCAGGCATTTGAGCTAGCCAAGCGGCAATTTCTGGGGTTTGAGTGAGTAAATTTGCGCCTAACTTACTGCTTAAAACATCAAGAGGTGTATCTTCCACAATTGCTTCTTGGCAAGGTGCAATGAGCTTGGCATTGCCATGTTGAATTGTATTTAAGATGCGTGACCAAACTTTTTCATTGGGTAAATCTACAGCCACAATATTGGCTTTCCACTTGCTCAGCCATGTCAGCGGGCCTGCTTCAGAGCCAGCCCCAAACAGCACCATGGTCGAGTCAGATAAATCAAACCATTCAGGATGTGCTTGTACTGCGCGCAATGCTTCAGCATGGCTACTTTCAATAATCCCTTGCTGTTCCCATCGGGCAATCTGATCGAGTAATGCTTGCCCGTTTAGTTTTTGACCTTGATAAGGCACAAACCACTCGGGTGCTTGTTGAGATTGACCTTGAACCACAACACTGTGTAAATTTTGAATGTGAGGCACACGCATAAAGTCTTTGAGAGAAAATCGTTGATGATCACGATAAAATTCAAATAATTGATGAGCCTTATGTAGACCTTGACTGGCAATTTTTACAGGGTTGTCCTGATATAAGATTCCATGATGAACTAACGCTTTAAAATAGATAGGATAGCGCTTACGCCAGTTTTTTTCTTTGAGCACTTGTTGTGACAGTTTGTTGTCAACCAAAGCCAGCGCTTCAGAAAGAATTTGTTTGCCTGTACAAGATGTACTTGCACGTTGGCTTGCTGGATCAAGAGGAAACTGTAATCCTTCGGGAGCATTAGACATTGATTTATCCTTATTTTCAGTCATGGTGGTCATCATTCATTATGTATGCCAAGGCAGAAACTGACTTAGCATAAATCATCAAATTTGCTAAAAAATGTAGCATGTTAGAATGCAGGAATATTTTGAATTTGCTGGAAGAAAAAAACAATCACGGCGGGATTGATGATGATTGTCACGACCACACCATAGAGCGCACCCCAAAGATGAGCACTGTGGTTGACATGGCTACCTTGCTGTTTACTTGACCAGATACTATAAACCACATATAAAACTGCAAATAAAATCGCAGGCATAGGAATAAAGAAAACTAAAATCCGACTCCACGGTTGGAATAAAATATAGGCAAATAATACCGCAGAAACAGCTCCCGAAGCGCCTAAACTTGCCCATTGATAGTCATTTTTATGTTTCAGGTAGCTAGGTAAAATACTAAAAATCAGGGCACCAAAATAAAACAGCACAAAGCCCATGTTGTCGAGGTACTGACGATAAAATTGCTCCATATAATTGCCAAAAAAATACAGGGTAATCATATTAAAGAGCAAATGCATACCATCAGCATGTACAAAGCCATAAGCAAAAAAACGATCATACTGACCTTTTTGGATGGCAGGTGGCCAAAAAATCAGGCGATTCATCACATCTTGTTTGGAGAAACCTAGTAAGGAAATCCCGACAGTAATGATAATTAGGGTAAGCGTATGGCTAAAAGGTAAATTCAACATAAGATTTTTTCGCTATTTCAATGGGGTTTCGCATCGGGACTCTGAGCGATAAAAAGAATTCCGACAATTTTAGTTGATTTTTCTCAATTGCCCCATATCTTCAGTTAAAATAGAGCCTTCATATTGAGGAAAAACGTTATGTCGACTGAGAACATCAGCACTAAAGTGACAGACGCAGAGGAAATTCCAAATTTATTGATCACTCCTTCTGCTCAAGAGTATTTACGTGATTTATTGGAAAAACAAAATACTCCAGGCATTGGTGTTCGTGTTTTTGTAGAAAACGCAGGAACGCCACGTGCAGAATGTTGTATGGCATATAGCGCGCCAGATGAAGTAAATCCAGCTGACTATAAACAAGATTACCCAGATTTTCCTGCATTTGTAGATAGCCCATCGATTCCGTATTTGCGTGATGCCGTAATCGACTATAACAAAGATCGCTTTGGTGGTCAGTTGACTTTCCGTGCACCAAATTCAAAAGTACCTCGTGTTGGCCCAGATGCTTCGATTGAAGAGCGTATTATTTACGTCTTGCAATCAGAAATTAATCCAGGATTGTCAGGACATGGTGGCAATTGTTCGTTGGTTGAAGTGCAAGAAGATGCTGAGCATGGCTTAACTGCTGTCTTGAAATTTGGGGGGGGGTGCCAAGGTTGTTCAGCAATTGATGTGACCTTAAAACAAGGTGTTGAAACAACATTACGCCAGCATATTCCAGAATTGCAACGTGTGGTTGACCAAACTGACCATACACAAGCTGAAGGTGCTTATTTTAAATAAGTTCTTTCTCTCCATAAAAAAACCTCCATATTTGATGGAGGTTTTTTTATTTCAATAGATTGCTTTGGGATCTTGCATTATTGGTCAGATTTTTATTGAGAATTATCCAACGCCAAGATTTGACGTGTTGATTCAGCATAATAAAAACGCTCCAAGAAAGCACGGGCACGTTGTCTTAAATAACCTGTCTGAATCGCTTGCTGCATGATGGCAGTAAACAATGGCTGTAGTTGCTGCATCAATAATGTTTCATCAATATTTAAGTCGCGCAGTAATTGACTAAAATTACGTTCCTGATTGCGGATATACCATGTATATAAACCATCATGTAATTGCTGTTTTAAATAATCAGTTTGGCGTAAATGATTCCAGACGTCATGAGCCAGCCCAACGGTTTGTGGTAAGTCCTCAAGCACAACATAATTTTTAAAGACACTCAAAGGTGAGGCTTTGACTTTGTGCCAGAGATTGGCTTGAAAGTGATAAAGTTTGTCATTGTCAAAATGTTGATTGAGCACCTGCTCACTCAGTTGACTCAATTTGACGATATTCTTTTGTAAATAATAGGCAACTGTTTGTTCAAAGCGTGAGTCAGTTACACTTTCAAAAACCGATTTCCCCATTTTCATGAAGCGACCCACAGTCGGTACACGTTTACCCATGCTGTGCTCAAAATAATCTTCTAAAGCTTGTTGAATGAGCTGGGAAATCATGGCAGAAAATGCAGGATGATGAACGACACTATGAATTAACTTGTGACGATGTTCATTTTTACTCGCAACATATTGAGCAATTTTGTCAATGGTCATCACATCGAAGATATCTGCAATTTTGGTGTGTTCATTGAGGTCATGAACCAGTGCAAAGCGGATATGTTCGACACACTGTTCTATGAAAAATGTGCTTAACTGGTTTTTTAAAAGCTGTTGTTCAAGCAAGTTAAACAGACTTTGGAAGTCCCATAAATCTTGTAAATTTTGTGCTGTAAACCAATGAAAAAACGCCTGAACTTCACTTGGCAGATTGTCTGGCGAGGAAAGCTCTCGTTCTAAAAAATCAAGGTGAGCCTCGATTAATTGTTCGATACGAGGATGTGCAGCAGTGGCGGTCATAGACAGTCAAAATCAACATGGAAAGCCCTCAGTATACCTTGTCTAAAAAAACAGATGCTAGCAATAGCGTTGTGAAATTCTGAAAAATTGAATTGAATAGAGATTAAAAATTGAATTGAAATTGGAAAAACTTGTCATAAAGAGGATGATTTTAGTCAGTGACAACGAGCCACTACAGTCTTAAAATGTCTTTGATTTTTCAATTTAAAGCGAATGGGAAATAACATGTTAACGGCACAAGAAGCCCTAGAGCGTTTAAAACAAGGTAACGAGCGTTTTGTAAACGGGAAATCCTCAATTCCTGACCTCGTTTCACAAGAGCATCGTGAACAATTGACCGCAGATCAAAATCCGTTTGCGATTATTTTGGGTTGTTCTGATTCACGTGTCCCTGCTGAAATCGTATTCGATCAAGGCTTGGGTGATTTATTTGTGATTCGTGTTGCTGGCAATATCGTTGCACCATCTCAGGTGGGTAGCGTTGAGTTTGCAGCAGAACGCTATGACTGCGCTGTTGTGGTGGTCTTGGGGCATAGTCACTGTGGTGCAGTTCAAGCGACGATTGATACGTTAATGAATCCAGAGAACCCGCCATCAAACAATTTGATGTCAATTGTTAACCGTGTTCGCCCATCCGTTGAAATTTTGATGCAGACTGAGCTTAAACACGATCTTTGCAAACTTTCAGAACATGCTGTACGTTCAAATGTCTTTGCATCGGTCAATCAATTACGTCATGGTTCTGCTGTACTCGAAACTTTGATTGCAAAAGGCAAAATGATCGTAGTGGGTGCTGAATACTCGCTTGAAACAGGTAAAGTCAATTTTCTTGATTTCTAAGCTGTATCTGGTTTCAAATAAAAAGGCGCAAAATGCGCCTTTTTATTTGAGTGCTTGTTGGATCAGTGGATAAGCATTATTTAATAAAATACGTTGTGCTTGAGCATTTGGATGTACTAGGTCTTTTTGCATGAGTTGATTATTGCCTGCAATACCTTGCATAAAAAATGGCAGTAATGGCACTTTGTACTGTTGGCTAATCACACGGTAACTTTGCTCAAAGGCTTTGCTATAGGCAGTGCCGTAGTTAGGTGGAATTTTGATTCCCAGTAAAATCACTTTAGCATGGGTTTGCTGAGTTAATTGAATCATTTTTGCTAAATTTTGCTGCAACATTTGTGGTGGTTGACCACGCAAACCATCATTGCCTCCAAGTTCTAAAACGACAATATCAGGGCGATGTGTTTTTAAAGCTAAAGGTAAGCGAGCCAAGCCGCCTGAAGAGGTTTCTCCACTGACACTGGCATTGACCACTTTATGTTTTTTCGGGTACTGTTGTTCAAGACGTTTTTGTAATAAATAAACCCAACCTTGTTGTGGGTTTAAACCATAACCAGCACTAATACTGTCGCCATACACCATCACTGTTTTTGCCATGGCGGTCTCTGTAGCCAATATGCCTATGCCACTTAATACAAGCATTGCAACATAAACTGAGTGTTTGTTGTTTTGCATCTGGCTTGTCCTATGATTTTTTATGGATGTTTTGCATCATGCCACAACCTATTCTTTGCGCCCAGCATTTAAGTCAGCACATTCATTTTCAAAACAAAATGATACCTATTTTACAAGATATTCAGCTTGAAATTTTTGCAGGGGAGCAAGTCGCAATTACGGGACGTTCAGGTTCAGGCAAATCGACATTACTCGGCTTGTTAGCCACATTGGATCAGGCGAGTTCTGGGCAGCTTTGGTTATGTGGTGCAGCTGTACACCAACAAAATGAAGAGCAGCGAGCCAAGTTGCGCTTACAGCATACAGGTTTTGTTTTTCAGTCTTTCCAGTTGCTCAATCATTTATCTGCTTTAGAGAATGTTTTACTCCCTTTACGCTTACAGCCTCACTTTAATTATGCTCAGGCAGTCATTAAAGCCAAAAAATTATTACAACAAGTGGGTTTGGAGCGGCAAATTGAACAAACGCCACAAGTTTTATCGGGTGGAGAGCAGCAGCGTGTGGCGATTGCACGCGCCTTGATCACTGAACCTAAAATCATTTTTGCAGATGAACCTACAGGCAATCTGGATGAACAAACAGCACATGAGATTGAACAGTTGTTGTTTCGGCTCAATCGAGAGATGCAAGTCACATTGGTATTGGTCACACATGATCTGGAGTTGGCTGCACAATGTCAGCGCCATTTTATTTTGCATGATGGTCAACTGTGTGAACAACAGGGGTGATGATGAAGCATTTAGTTCAACCGCTGTTACAGCAAAGTTTTCGTAGTCATGGTGTGTGGCTGCTGATTGTGGCATTGAGTCTAGCAATTTGTGCCACCACTGCACTTAAATTTAGTAATGGGCAAATTCAGCAAGCGATTTTATTGCAAGCAGCGCAATTGCTTGGAGGAGATTTGGTGGTGACAGATACCAAGCCTCTTGCCAATGACTATGCACAGAAAGCTCAACAACTTAAGTTACAACAATCACAAGTCACCGCTTTTAGTAGTATGGCTCATACCAATGATCAGTTTGTGATGGTCACAGTCAAGGCGATTGATCAGGCATTTCCTTTGCGTGGCAATTTACAGATTCGCCCAACCGCCCAACAGCTTAAATTGGGTGAGGTTTGGCTGAGTCAGCGCGCACAAGATCTGTTGCATGTGAAATTGGGGGATTCAGTTTTTATTGCGGATGCTGAGTTCAAATTTACAGGACTGATTACGCAAGACAGTAATCAGGAAACGGGGTTTTCAGGTTTTTCTCCCTCAGTGATGATTGATCAGCGTGATGTTGCACGAACGCATGCCATTCAGGCAGGCAGTCGAATTGAATATCGTTTGTTGCTGGCAGGGCAAACTCAGGCTGTAGCAGACTATCAGCATTGGTTTAATCTGAAAAATCCTAAAGCCAAAGATTCACAATCAGATGCAAGCAATGCCGACACTAATCTGCAATTAAGAACAGCCAAACAGGGCAATACCCGACTGTTAAAACCGATTGAAAATCTAGACACCTTTTTGCAGCTGACCAATTTATTGACGATTTTGTTGTGTGGAGTCGCGATTGCGTTATCGAGTCGCCGTTATGTGCAACAAACGCAAGATCAGATTGCCTTGTTGCGCTGTTTGGGCGCAAGTCAGCGACAGATTTTAGGTGCAATTGCAGTTTTACTGTTGATGGTCATGGTGATTGCTTCAGGCATCGGGAGTGTCTTGGGTGGGCTGTTGGGTATGGGGTTGTTGCAGCTCATGCTGCAATTTGTACCGAGCCTGAATATTCAAGTTGAACTGCTGAGCAGTATTTTACAACCTCTACCCATTGGCTTTTTGACCAGTGCAATTGTTCTACTTGGTTTTATTTTTCCTAATATTTATCAGTTGTTACGAACACCACCGATTCGGGTGATTCGTCAAGTACCGACATTTGGACGTGTCTATATTTGGACGTTTTTTACAGGTTTAGCCAGCCTGATCATATTTAGTCTATTGTTGACGCATGCGGTAAAATTGACTTTGCTAGTACTGCTGAGTGTCTGTGCTGTTGCTATCTTGATGTATGGGATTTTGTGGCTGATTTTAAATGCAATTAAACGCAGTCATAGCAATCTAGCCATATATGTCCGTGTGCCATCACAAACAGCGCTACAAATGACGGCTTTGGCATTGGGGGTGAGTTTAATTTCGGTCTTAATTGTACTGCGCACAGATTTGCTGACACGTTGGCAACAGCAGTTACCTGAAAATACCCCCAATCAGTTTATTTATGGCTTGCCACCGATGGATAAAGCAAACTTTGAGCAACAGCTTGCCCACTATGGTTGGCAAAGTACGCCACTCTATCCCAACATTCGTGGGCGTTTAGTTGCCCATAACGGGAAGGCATTTACTCCCGAACAAATCTCTCAAAATAACAGCTTACGCCGTGAGCTTAATCTGACACAGTCCAACACTTATCCGACCGATAATGTGATTACTCAAGGGGCAAAGTTGTTGCAACAAGCAGGAGATGTGTCTGTTGAAGAAAAAACCGCACAGAGTTTAGGCATTAAAGTTGGAGATCATTTAACTTTTGCATTACCTGAAGGTGAGTTACAAGCCAAAGTGATCAATCTGCGCCAAGTTGAGTGGCAAAGTTTTAGTCCCAACTTTTTCTTTATTTTTTCGCCAAAAACACTCGATGAAAATGCAGGGAGTTACTTGTCGAGTTTCTATGTGCCACCTCAAGATAAGGGTAAATTATTGGCTTTGATTCAGCAGCATAGTACGACTGTTTTTATTGATGTTGGAATGATACTGGATCAGATTAAAAATTTATTGAAGGTTATGGTGCAAATTGTCACGTTACTGGCAATTTTAGTGGCTGTATCGGGCGTTTTGGTGTTATTGGCTTGCCTGAATTTGTTGATGGATGAGCGTAAAAAAGAAGTCGCCTTGATGCGGGCATTTGGCAGTTCACAAGCGCAGATCAAAACATTACTCACCCGTGAATTTGCCATGATGGGCGTATTGTCAGGTGGAGTAGCCTGTTTGTTTGCAGAAGTGATCAGTGCGATCGCCAGTCATCAATTACAACTGAGCATACAACTCCACTTAAGTTTATGGTTAATATTGCCGATGGTGATGGCATTGTTGTGTGCATTGGTTGGGCGTTATCGTTTGGTCTATTTGACACGAATTTCACCTTTAAAAAGCTTACGTGATCAGAGTGACCATTAACCTCGTTAGAATTGTTTAAGAATCGTGTCCCAGAGCGGTAAGAGACCTGCGTGAATCAAATTTTGACAATAGAAATAGCTGAAAATCAGCAGTGTAACCCCTACGCAGAGTCCCAATAAACTGCCAAGGAGGTTGCGCTGATGGAGGGCACAACGATACCAAATTAAACTTTGAATCATTCCCATGAGTGCGCCACCTAAATGGGCTGCATTATTAATATTGGGAATCATCATGCCTAAGGTCAGGTTGAGTCCCATGATAATGAGCAGGCTACGTTTGACTAAAATAAATGATTGATGAGGAAGTGTTGGAAAGAATGACAAAATCGTCAAGGCACTGCCTAAACCCATAATTGCCCCAGATGCACCTGCATTGATGCTTGGTAATAAATTGGTTTGACCTGTTTGTAGATATAAGAAACTGTAATGAATACTCAGCCAACCACTGAGTAAGCTACCTGCTAGACCACAGCAAAGATACATACCCAAAACATAAAAACGCCCAAAAATTTGCTCAGCAAGACTGCCAAACATATACAGCGCCCACATATTCAGTGCCAAGTGTAAAAAACCAAAGTGAAAGAACATACTGGTAAATAGGCGGGCAGGTTCTTGCAAAAAAGTTAAAGGTGCAAAGTCAGCACCCCAAGCCAAGGCAGCATCAATACTGGGCTGGCTTGGATCAACTCCCGTTGCAATTTGCCACAAATACAGTCCCACATTAATCGCAATCAGGGTCGCAGTGACCCACCAGCGTTGAACATTGAGTTTACTGTGATAAAACGTGGGTTGTTGCATCTCAGACATGGTATGCTGTGTCGGTTTTAAAAACTCAGCTTAACATATTGGGTGAGATTGGGAGTAATTGCACATCATGAAAACATTGTTCATGCGTATTTTTTTGATTTTAATGACTTTGTTTTTAATGATACAGCTTTGGATTTTCGCAAGTTTACTTTGGTGGCGAACGCATCCTGTTGAGCGAAGTATGTTTATGCGTATCGATGCCATCCAATATCCCGATGAAACCTTACAGCATAAATGGCGTAGTTACGACCAAATCAGCAATCAATTTAAACATGCAGTGGTTGCTGCTGAAGACGGTAAATTTTTACATCATCATGGTTTTGATTTTGAAGGCATGCAGGTTGCTTTGCAGCGAAATGCCAAAGCCGATGGTATTGTGGCAGGTGGCTCTACGATTTCTCAACAACTGGCTAAAAATCTATTCTTGTTTAATCAGCGTTCTTTTTTGCGTAAGGGGCAAGAAGCAATTGCCACTTTTATGATGGAACGTTTGTGGTCTAAACAGCGGATTTTAGAGGTCTATATGAACTCGGTTGAGCTTGGTGCCAATATTTATGGCGTCGAGGCAGCTTCTCGGCATTATTTTCATAAAAGCAGTAAAAATCTGACCCGAGAACAGGCAATTTTCTTGGCAGCGTTATTGCCGAATCCACGCTATTATCAAGAACATCCTCAGGATGAAAAATTCAGATCCCGTAAGCGCTTCATTGCTAAATATATTCGTTATAGTCAAATTCCTACATAGATATATTCATTTGCATAGTTTGTGTACAAAATTTATGAAATTGTCATAAATATGCAGCATACTGTTTAAATAACATGAAAAAACACGTATGGAACGACATATGAACACCGAAGTATCTCCTGCGACGACCTCTACAGCATCTAAGACTGTGACAGCCGCAGATTATGCTTATAATGACCGATATATTAATCGTGAATTATCAATTTTAGATTTTCATTTGCGGGTGCTTGAACAGGCTGTAGACCCATTGCACCCTTTATTAGAACGTTTAAACTTCTTACTCATTTTTTCGCGTAACCTCGATGAGTTTTTTGAAATTCGTGTTGCAGGGGTCATGGAACAATTAACCACACTGGGTAATGAAAGTCATAGTCCAGATGGTTTGACGCCTAAGCAAGTTTTAGATCAGATTTCAAAAACGGCGCATGCTGCAATTGAACGTCAGTACCGTATTTTAAATGATGAAATTTTGCCGCGACTCCGTGAGGAAGATATCTGCTTTTTGCGCCGTGGTGAGTTAACACCTGCACAAACGGCTTGGGTAAAAAAATATTTCCAAGAACAAGTTGCACCAGTCCTGACACCCATTAGCCTTGATCCTGCACATCCATTCCCGCGTTTGGTCAACAAAAGTCTTAACTTTATTGTGACGCTAGAAGGTAAAGATGCCTTTGGTCGTCAGATTGATTTAGCAGTTGTTCCTGCGCCACGTTCCTTACCGCGCGTTGTTCGTTTACCTGATGAGTTGACCGATGGGAAAGAACATCATGTCATGTTATCAGCCATTATTCATGAGCATGTGTCTGATTTGTTCCCAGGGATGACCGCAACAGGTTGCTATCAGTTCCGTGTAACACGTAATGCTGATTTGGCGTTGAATGAAGATGTTGATGATTTAGCCAAAGCCCTCAAAGGTGAATTAAGCTCACGCCGTTTTGGTCGTGCAGTACGTTTAGAAGTGACAGAAAATTGTCCAAAACAGATTTACGAATATTTGCTCAACGAATTTGAACTGGATGAAGACCAACTTTATAAAGTTGAAGGGCCTGTCAATCTGGCGCGATTATTGTCAAATTTTAAACGCCCACATTTAAAATACGATGCGTTTACGCCCGTGATTCCAAAAGTATTGACTAAGTCGGAAAATGTTTTTGCAGCGATGCGTAAGCAAGATATTTTACTTCATCATCCATTTGAATCATTCGCACCTGTCATTTCATTCTTGCGTGAAGCAGCACGCGATCCGCAGGTGTTGGCGATTAAACAAACCCTATACCGTAGTGGTGCAGATTCTGAGATTGTTCAGGTTTTAGCTGAAGCTGCACGTAATGGTAAAGAAGTCACAGCAGTGATTGAGCTCCGTGCGCGTTTCGATGAGGAGTCAAACATTGAGGTGGCCAATGTCTTACAAGAAGCAGGTGCAGTGGTTGTCTATGGTATTGTTGGCTATAAGACGCATGCCAAAATGATTTTGGTGGTTCGCCGTGAAAACAATAAACTTGTGCGTTATGCACACTTGGGCACGGGGAACTATCATGCAGGCAATGCCCGTATCTATACCGATTACGGTTTGCTCACCACAGAAAAAGAGCTGTGTGAAGATGTTCATCGTATTTTTCAAGAATTGACAGGTATGGGGAAAATGGCGAAGCTGAAAAAGCTGTTACATGCGCCATTTACTTTGCATAGTCATTTGGTGAATTGTATTGATGATGAAATTGCCGCAGCCAAAGCAGGTAAAGAAGCACGCATCATTATTAAAGTGAATGCCTTAACTGAAGTACAGTTGATTAATAAGCTGTACGAAGCTTCTCAAGCAGGTGTGCAAATTGATCTGATCATTCGTTCAATTTGCTGTTTACGTCCAGGCTTAACGGGTTTATCAGAAAATATTCGTGTTCGTTCAATCGTTGGTCGTTTCCTTGAACATACCCGCGTTTATTATTTTGCAAATCAGGGCAATGCGCGCATTTACTGTTCAAGTGCCGACTGGATGAACCGAAACTTGTTTAACCGTGTAGAAGCCTGTTTCCCAATTGAAGATCCTGCATTGCGTAAACGCATTTACCAGTTAGGATTATTGAATTACTTAAAAGATAACCAACAGGCATGGGCATTACAGGGTGATGGTACTTGGGTTCGGGTTCAACCCCAACAAAATGAACCTGTACATAATGCACAACAGCTTTTATTGGAAACCTTTCGCTAAATCAATCCGTGCCTCGTAAGAGGCACTTTTTTGTCTAAAAGTCGTAAATTGCTTATTTTTTAAATCATTAAATTGATTTTTCTATATTTTTGAATAGATTTTCTTGACCGATGCCCATGAGATATTTACAATGCGCATCAGATTCTCCAATAGCTCAGTCGGTAGAGCGACGGACTGTTAATCCGCAGGTCCCTGGTTCGAGCCCAGGTTGGAGAGCCAAGATTCTAAAAAGCCATGCATTTTTGCATGGCTTTTTTTATGCTTAAAAGATTGAAAAATTGCCTAGATTCAAATGATCAAGCATCGAAAAATTAAAGCGAATTTTTGCTTTAAATAGAAATATTAACTGACGAAATTACTGCATCGTTGAGTATTCTGTGGTTAAATGCCATCACATTTTATTGTATTTACTTCATGAAGGAAGAAATCATGCGCGCGTACAATTTCTGTGCTGGTCCTGCAGCATTACCAACCGCTGTTTTAGAAAAAGCTCAAAGTGAGTTACTAGATTGGCGTGGTAAGGGCGTTTCCATCATGGAAATGAGCCACCGTAGTCAAGATTATGTCGCGGTTGCGGAAAAAGCGGAAGCTGACTTACGCAAACTCATGAATATTCCTGAAAATTATAAAGTCTTGTTTTTACAAGGCGGTGCAACATTACAGTTTTCAGCAATTCCATTGAACTTGTTGGGTAAAAACAGCCAAGCGGATTATATCCATACAGGTATCTGGTCTGAAAAAGCCATTAAAGAAGCTCAGCGTTACGGCAATGTCAATGTGATTGAAGCGGGCACACAAATTGATGGTAAAACAGCCATTACCGATGCTCAAACTTGGCAGTTCTCTGACCATGCAGCATATGTGCATTACTGTGAAAATGAAACGATTGGCGGTTTACAGTTTGACCATATTCCAGAAACTAAAGCGCCTTTAGTTGCGGACTTGTCTTCAAGCATTTTGTCTGCACCGATTGATGTGACCAAGTTTGGTCTAATCTATGCAGGCGCACAGAAAAATATTGGACCTGCGGGTTTAACTTTGGTCATTATTCGTGATGACTTGTTGGATCAAGCAAAACCAGAAATTCCAAGTTTGTTGAAGTACGCTGCACAAGCCAAGAATGATTCAATGGTGAATACGCCTGCAACGTATGCATGGTATTTGTCTGGTTTGGTATTTGAGTGGTTGCTTGAGCATGGCGGTGTTCCTGCAATGCATCAAACTAATTTGAAAAAAGCTGAATTGTTATATGGTTATATCGACTCAAGCGAGTTCTACAATAACCCGATTGCAATCGCGAATCGCTCATTGATGAACGTACCATTTACTTTGGTCGACAGTAATCTCGATAAATTATTCTTGCAAGAAGCTGAAGCAAATCATTTGTTAAACTTGGCAGGTCACCGTTCTGTGGGTGGTATGCGTGCAAGTATCTACAATGCTGTGCCACTTGAAGGCGTACAAGCATTGGTTAACTTCATGGATGACTTTGCTAAACGTCATGGTTAATTGAAAATAAATGTAAATAAAAAAAGCCTCATCAGATGATGAGGCTTTTTTATATGCTGAAAATATCATTTAAGAAATTTGATGTAAACCAAAACCCAGCAGGAACATGCCCAATACAAAAAAACAGGCTGAACCAAAATCAATTTTCAATTTTGCTTGGCTATATTGTTGTAGCATGTCAGAAGTCTGTTGTTGTGTAGTTTTCATAAGACAAGGAGCCTAGTGATAGACCTGAGCAGGTAGGGTATTATTTGCCATTTTTAGCATAAATATTCGCCTGAATCCATATATTCCCTCGAATATATTGCCCGATCTCAAAATTCATATAAGCAGAATTACGACTCGCAATACGAATTAAAGTTGCTTCTTCATTATCTTCAAGTAATAAAGTCACATCATATAAGACGTACTGTTCTTGCATACATTGGGTATGCGTCTTACCTACGATCTTGCCTTGGAACCAAGCTTCATCTTCTTGCCCTACAGTTTCACCATAAAGATATGCCACCATATGCGAGAAATCAACGGTGAGAGGCGCACGATCTTCTTCAGTTTGTGGTTGCCATGCTTCGATTTGCTGTTGTAGGTCATTGGGTGCTACGCCATTATTTGCCGCCAAAATCGCATTCAGTGCACGGTGATGTTTAATGGATGCAGGGTCATCTACAATAATTTGTTCATGTTCATTGACCTGCTCAAGTTCATAGGCCCACGCATTGAGATGAACACAGTAACTTTGATCTTTTTGGTACTGACTTTGATTGACACTGTACAAATTATCAAAAGCATAAACTGTAGCATTTCCACCTAAATTTAAACGTAACACTGCTTGAGTGTTAGATTGGCAAGAAATGATACGTTCGATTTTTGCAGATGTTTTATAAGGGCTTTCAAAAATTGGGAAAGCGGTTTTAACGCATTTAGGCTTATTGTTTTCAACTGCAACCACTTGGGAAAACTGAATGGTCGCTTGACTAGGCCCTTGAATTAGCCAAGTATTGGCATCCATATCATCTTCATTGGTACAAAGCCCCATCGGCATAACAGGTGCATCAAGTGCTTGACCTAACCATCGTGGAACGATTTGAGTCGGGTTATCTGTCAACAGACTCCAATGTTCAATATGACTTCCAAAGTTTTTGTCATCGACAGTAATCATGTCAGGTTTATTATTTGGCATATTCATCGGTACACTTGCAGTTGATCTATTCCTATTTATCGAGGGTAACTACTTATTTTTCAAGTCATCTACCGTAAATTTTATGCAATATGTTCAATTTATCAGTTGTTTTCTCTGACAAAAACAGGACTTGACCAAAAGGTCAAAGCATCACAGCAGTGTCATGCAGAATTTGTTAAACTAGTGATCAATGAGTGAAATGATGGATAACTGTGGCAAATTTTAAACTTTGGGTCGATGCCGATGCATTGCCTAAAATTTTGCGTGAAATTATTTTTAGAGCTTCAGATCGCTATTTGTTAGATGTGATATTTGTGGCAAATCAGCCTTTGGGTATCGCACCTTCTGTACGAATCAAGTCATTACAGGTGATGAGTGGCGCTGATCAGGCCGATCAGGAAATTGTCAGGCAGATGATGGCTCATGATGTTGTGATTACCCAAGATATTCCTTTGGCAGCACAGGTGATTGATAAGGGGGGAGTCGCAATTCACCCACGTGGTGAGATTTTTACCACAACCAATATTAAAGCACGCTTACATTTACGTGATTATATGGATACCTTGCGTGGAGCAGGCGTACAAACATGTGGGCCTAAGCCATTAAATGATCGAGATAAACGTGAGTTTTCAAGTGCTTTAGATCAAACCATTCAGCGTCAAATCCGAGCAACAAAGCAGAGTTGATTATGCCCAAAATACAATCACATTTGGCAGTGACCTATGCTTTGCTGGTTCTGATTTGGGCAACAACGCCGTTGGCGATTGTATGGAGTGTAAAAGACTTAAATCCATTTTGGGCATTGGCATTTCGTTTCTTTTTAGCATTGCCATTGGCTTTAAGCTTGTTGCTGATTTTTAAGATTCGCCTACCATTCAATGCGCAGTCGCTACATAGTTATCTTGCAGGTTCATTTAGTTTTATCGGTTCACAGATTTTTACCTATATGGCGACCCAATATTTGAGCTCAGGTATTATTGCTTTAATGTTTGGATTAACACCGATTATGGCGGGATTAATGGGCTGGGCGTGGTTTAAACAGTATTTACATGTTCTACAGTGGTGTGGCATGTTGATTGCGCTGTCGGGGCTTGGCATCATTTGTTTTTCAGGACAGCAGCATATTCAGCCAATGGGTATTGTTCTGATGCTAATTAGTGTCTTTAATTATGCCTTGTCTATTTTTTGGGTAAAGAAAATTCGTGCTCCGCTCGAGCCGATGGCGCAGGCAACAGGTTCAATTCTCATTTCGAGTCTTGTTGCGCTATGTATGTTGCCATTCATCTGGTCAAAATTTCCGACCCATCTGCCACAGATACAATCCTTGATCGCACTCGGATATACCGTCGTGGTGGCATCATTATTGGCGATGTTTTGCTACTTTAAGTTAGTGCAAAATATTCAACCGACTACCTTGTCACTCACCAATGTCATGACGCCTCTGTTGGCATTATTGATTGGGGCGCTGTTGAATCATGAAGCACTAACCTTAAAAATTGTTTTGGGGGCAGCCATTTTGATTATTGGTCTATTGGTCTATTTTTCCCGTGATTTGCAGCTCCAACAGAAGTGGCAACAACGCTTTAAGAAAATGTCCTAGTTGCTTAGGTTTTATCTTGCTCCAGACATTGAGCAATTTTTTCACGATCATGTGGATGTAATGAAATAAAATAGCAACCAATTCTGTAACCATGATCAGTATCAAACTTTTCATAGACCACTTGAGCAATTGCAGCGATATGAAAGAAGTTATCAGGATGACTCAAGGTAACATGCACATAACTGTCTTTGGCAATCGGTTGTTCTGTAAAAAAGCTTAATCCGATTGCAGAAAGATTGATTTGTTCTGTACTTGGTAACATGGTTTGTACAATAGAGTCGTACATTGTGCCTGTTATCAGGTTTAATTTCTGGTTGAATAAGGATAAGATTTTGGCAATTTGTTGATCTTTTTCATTTAATTGTTTTAATTCGTTGTGAATAACCTGATCAAATTGATCTAGTTCCGTAAGTAGTAGAAAATAACGCGGTAAAACAAAGTGAGGATCATACGGGTCTTTTAAAGCCATTTCTTCAGAAATGACCTGATAGTTAAACCTTAATGCAGCGTCCATACGAGACATGACCCGCCGTTCGGTTTGTTCGTGTTGAGGCTGTAATTGTTCCATAAAATACCCCGGATTTAGGTCGTATGTTTAAACCAATCTCGCTGTACATCGGTCTGAGATATACTCGCGCACGTCGCAGTAATCATTTTATTTCTTTTATTGCACTGGTCTCCATGATCGGGCTAACGCTCGGCGTTGCTGTACTGATTACTGTGTTGTCAGTGATGAATGGTTTTGATCGTGAATTAAAAAATCGCGTCTTGGGTATGATACCTCAGGCGAGTGTATCTTCAACTGAAATCATTACAAATTGGCCAGATTTAGCTAAAAAAATTTCTAAACATGAGCATGTTAAGGGTGTTGCTCCATTTACCCAACTGCAAGGGATGCTGACTGCTCAGGGGCAGGTCTCTGGTCTGATGGTCAATGGTATTGATCCTCAGTATGAAAAAAATGTGTCCATTATTCAGGATCATATGGTTGCAGGCAGTATTGATAATCTGAAAAAAGGCAGCTTTGGCATTGTGCTAGGTAAGCAAATGACCGATGCCTTAGGTTTGGGATTAAACGATAGTGTTACGTTAGTTTTACCTGAAGCGACACCATCTCCAGCAGGCGTCGTTCCTCGTTTTAAACGCTTCAAAATTGTCGGGATTTTTAGCATAGGCGCAGAAGTCGATTCGATGATGGGCTATATCGCTCTGAATGATGCTGCAACGTTGCTTCGTTTACCTGATGGCGCACAAGGGATTCGTATGAAGCTTGACAATATTTTCCTTGCACCGCAAGTTGCACAAGATATTGTTAAGCAGCTACCAAGCGGCTACTACAGCTCTGACTGGACGTATACACATGGTAACTTGTTTAGCGCTATTCAGATGGAAAAGTCGATGGTGAGCTTACTATTGTTCCTGATCGTACTAGTTGCAGCATTTAATATCGTGTCTTCCTTGGTCATGGTCGTGACCGATAAAAAAGCGGATATTGCCATTTTACGGACATTAGGTGCATCACCTGCCACAATCACCCGTATTTTTATGGTACAGGGTACAATTATTGGGGTGATTGGAACTTTCACAGGTGCAGTGCTTGGTATTATTTTGGCATCGAGTATCAGTACAGTAATTGACTGGTTAAATACCCGTTTAGGTTGGCATTTGTTTGATGCTTACTTTATTAACTATTTACCATCTTATTTAAGATGGCAAGATGTGGTTGTCATTGTTGTGGTTTCTTTGATTTTGAGTTTCTTGGCAACGATTTACCCTGCATTGCGTGCTGCAAAAATTCAACCTGCGGAGGCATTGCGCTATGAGTAATGTAGTTTTAGAAGCAAAGAATATCACCAAGACCTTTACTGACGGGAAGACTGATGTTGCGGTACTAAAAGGCTTGTCACTGCAAGTCGAAGCGGGTCAGTTTATTTCGATTGTGGGTTCAAGTGGCTCAGGTAAAAGTACCTTATTGCATGTTTTGGGCGGTTTGGATCGCCCAAGCAATGGTGAAGTTTTATTGAATGGCAATCGTTTTGATACCTTGAGTGAAACAGTGCGTGGTGATTTACGTAATCAGTATTTAGGTTTTGTCTATCAGTTTCACCACTTACTACCTGAGTTTAGTGCGCTTGAAAATGTGGCAATGCCTCTCATGCTGCGGAAAAGTAGTCAATATGCGGAGGTAAAGCAAAAGGCAGAATATTTGCTTGAGCGTGTAGGGTTGTCCCACCGTCTGACGCATAAACCCGGTGAGTTGTCTGGTGGTGAACGTCAGCGTGTGGCTTTGGCACGGGCTTTGGTTACCAATCCAAAAGTGATGCTTGCCGATGAACCAACAGGCAACTTGGATCGTCATACTGCCATGTCTATTTTTGAATTGCTCAATGATTTACGCCAAGAGTTCAACATGGCAATGTTGATTGTGACGCATGATGAGCAATTGGCTCAGTCAGCAGATAAAATTTTGCATATGCAAGATGGTTTATGGCAAATGCCATAAGATGAAATAAAATTTCTTGTTAAAGCTCACAATGTGGGCTTTAATGCATTTTAGACAAAACAAAAATAGTTTATTAAACAACAATGAAGTGGAATTTTATTTTTTTAGCATGGATTGTCGGTGTCAGTAGTCTTACTGTCAGTTTCATACAGCCCTTATCGACGCATTTCTCTATCTATTGGATGATTAGCCTGATTCTTACGATAGGTTTATTCATTGCTCAGCGCTTTTTCGCCAATTTAGCTATTTTGAAAGTGACACAGTTATTGATGTTGTTTGTCATGGTGAGCTTGTCAGCCTCATACTATGCTCAATCGCAATTAGAGCAACGTCTAGCACTCAGGCAAACTGTTGTCGAAACTAAAGATGTGATTGTTTATGTGTGTAAGATGAGCGAATTGAAGGCTGAGAAACGCCAACAAGTCATTCAGGTATGGGACACCTCGCATCAGCACACTGTGAATTGGTTAGCACGATTGTCGAGTAAACAGCCTGAGCTAGAGATAGGTCATTACTACCGTTTGAGCGGGCAGGTTCGTCCAGTACATGGTTATGCTATAGAAGGTGCATTTGATCAAGAAAAATGGTTTTTGCAGCAAAATCTCATGGCAACAGTACAGGTGAAAAACGTTCAGCCATTGAGTCAATCTGAAGCCTTAGTTGCAAGCTCTACAAAATTTGTAAATGCACAGCAAGGGCTGCTGCTGAAATTTCGAAATACCATTGAAAAACAGCGTCTAGCAATCCGAACGTGGTTCATGCATGCACCTTTACAACATCGTGGTTTATTGCTCGCCTTGCTGACTGGCGATGAAAGTTTATTGGATGAGCAAACACAGCAACAGTTTCAAAATCTTGGAATACAACATCTCTTGGCAATTTCTGGACCACATGTATTGGTTTTTGCGAGTTTATTGTGTTTGCTCATTCATCGAATCATCGCACGCTTCTGTCCTAGCTTTTATTTAAAGTTGCCAAAACAATATGTTTTAAGTGTCCCTTTTTTGAGCGGTATTTTACTGTATTGTGCATTTGTTGGATTTGAAATTCCTGCGCTACGTACCTTGTTGATGAGTAGCCTGATTGTTCTTAGTTTATGGACTCGGCAACGTTTTTCTGCATTGCGTCTTTTATTGGCAAGTGCTGCATTATTATTGTTATTTGATCCATTGAGCGTCCTTTCTGTCAGTTTTTGGCTGTCTTATGGCGCATGTTTTATTCTGCTCAGAATATATCAGACGATACAGCAGCATCCGCAACAAGTTTTTAGCTATCGTTGGCAATACGTACGTTGGTATCTGAGATTATTGATTGAATCTCAGTGGAAGATTTTTCTGGCACTCTTGCCATTCGTCATGCTTTTTTTCCAACAACTGTCGTGGTTGGCACCTTTGGCAAATTTAATCGCCATTCCATTGATTGGGGCAATCATTGTTCCGCTGAATATTATTGCAACCTGCATTTGGTTGTGTTTACCAAGTTTTGCTTTACTGTTTTTTCATATTGCTGATTTCATGACTACGATCTTATTGGCGGGATTAGGCATTTTGGAAAATGCAATTCCAGTCAATTTACAGATTTTACATTTCACCTTTTTGCAAATTATTGCTGTGAGCATCGCGATTTTTTTACTGTTTTTACCTCGTGGTGTAATGCCCAAAGCATGGGTTGTTTTGGCATGCTGTCCTGCAATTTTACCTGTTTACGATGCAGAGCCTTTTGCATTTACTGTGTTAGATGTTGGGCAGGGTCAGGCGATTCATATTCGTGATGGAAAAAAACAAATTTTGATAGATACGGGTGGATCATATGACGAACAAAAATTTAGTTTAGCTGATCGATTTTTATTGCCTTATTTTTCAAGGCAAGGAATAAGCAAACTTGATCAGGTGATTTTGAGCCATCTTGATCAAGACCATAGTGGTGCTTTTCCACGATTGGCTGAAAAAATGACAATACAACAAGTATTGAGTAATGAACGACCTCAAAGTGTGATTCCAAATTTTGATTATTGTCATGTTGGGCAGCACTGGCAAGGACAGCATATAGAAATGCGTGTTTTGTCTCCTAAGGCAGAAGATTTGGTGCATGCACCTGAACAGCAAAATGAACTTTCTTGTGTGGTTTATATTCGTTATTTCACAGCGTCTGGACGTCATGTGAATTTTTTGGTGATGGGGGATGCTGGTGCTCAAGCTGAGCAAATGATGATGCAGCAATACCCTGATTTAGCAGTAGATGTGCTGGTGCTGGGTCATCATGGAAGCAGATTCAGTTCATCTTCGGCATTTTTAGCTCAGTTCAAGCCTAAGTTGGCAGTCGCTTCGGCAGGTTTCCATAATCGCTATGGACACCCGAGTCATGAAGTCAAACAGCGTTTGCAAACGCTGAATATTCCATTATTGAATACTGCTGAACAAGGCGCTTTATATTTTACGGTGAAGAATGAGCAACTTCACTATGTTGCGGCTCGGCAAGAACGGCGTTGGTGGCATCCTTAGTCAATTGGCACTCAGCACGCACCCTTGCAACTTGAGTGAGCGCCTCATCTTCAGGCAAGTTGTAAACGTTATGCAGTGCAGGATTGGCTTTAAAGCGCTTATAGCTCCAATGATAGTGCTGGGGATACTTACGAATCAGGCTTTCAATCATCTCGTGAATCAGTTTGGTTCCTTCATCATCTGAACCTGTATAAATTTGTTCAGATACAGGTTCAATAAACATGTCATAGCCTGCATTATCATTACGAATAGCATACAAAAATAAAGCGCGGGCTTTGGTTTTTTGAATCAATTTTGCAGATAAGTTGCTTGATGCAAGTGGAATTCCAAAGTAATCAACCATCGCTCCCCCTATATGAGGGGTATGATCCGGTAAAATCACGGTTGTCCCACCGCGTTTTAAATCTTTAAAAATCTGGCGTACCCCAGATTCATCAGTTGGAACTAAGTTCGCATTTTCTCGGCTACGTGCTTCACGTACAAAACGGTCAGCATCGGCATTTTTTATCGGCTTATACATAATGGTCATGGCAGTATGCTGAGCAAACCATGCGTTCATCACTTCCCAAGTGCCAAAATGGGGCACAATCAATACAATGCCTTTTTGTTGTGCTAAAGCTTCATGAAAATAATGCTCGCCTTGAATATGTTGAATTCTTGAAATATTTTTGGCATTGCTTGCACCCCAAACATTAAAAAATTCAAAATAAGAGGTCATTTCATTTTTGATGGCTTCTTTGACAATATATTGACGTGTTTGAGTATTTAACTCAGGCAATGCAATCTGAATATTTAAATCCGCAGCTTTGGCAGTTTTAGCAAGCTTGCTTGCATTTGCAATAGATGCCAACACGCGAGCAAAGGCACGCGAGAAGTGTAAAGGCAGTTTACTTAAAAACTTTAAAGCACGGTAGGTAAAAGAATTTGAACTAGAATTCGGCATTAGAGAAGATTCGTACACACAATTTATCGTCATTCACAAAAATATTATAAGTGAAAACATCTCTTTTAGACAGTGACTCGGCTTTAGGTGTATATAATGGGACAATTTTTTATCGCTAGGATGTGATTTATGTCCGATTGGCCACCAAAACCATTCAATCAAAATACAAATCCACAAAACTCAACACAGCCCCCTTCAGGTCAAGAATGGCAACTTCTTGAAAAAGTGGTGATGGCATCGGTAAATGAACAGCGCCGTGCTCGTCGTTGGGGCATTTTTTTTAAGGCTTTAACCTTCTTATATTTATTTATCGTTATTTTTATGATGTTACGTGCATGCAATGGCAGTGACAATGATGGTGCAAGTGCATCATCAAGTCGCAGTCATCTTGCTGTTGTCGATATTGTGGGTACGATTGAGTCAGGCGGCTCAAAATCGGTGAATAGTGAAGATACCATTAAAGCATTGCGTCAGGCATTTGCATCAAGTGGCAGTAAAGCAATTGCTTTAAATATTAACTCACCGGGTGGATCACCTGTTCAATCAGATGAAATATGGCAAGAAATTCGTTACTTAGAGAAGCAACATCCAGACAAAAAGGTTTATGCAGTCATTGGTGATATGGGAGCTTCAGGGGCTTATTATATCGCTTCTGCTGCCAACGAGATTTGGGTAAATCCATCAAGTCTTGTGGGTTCAATTGGTGTGATTATGCCGAATTATGGTGTGGCAGGGTTAGCACAAAAATTGGGTGTAGAAGATCGTACTATGACTTCTGGTGAGAATAAGGATATTTTGAGTATGACGAAACCTATCAATCCAGTACAGCGTGCACATGTACAGTCAGTATTGGATGACGTCCATCAGCATTTTATTGATGCTGTTAAAGAAGGACGTGGTAATCGTTTGAAAAGTCATGATCCTGCAATTTTTTCTGGGTTGTTCTGGAGTGGTGCACAGGCTGTAAAAATTGGTATTGCTGACCGCACAGGTAGCATTGAGAGCTTACAACGAGAGCTAAAACTTGATAAAACAGTCAACTATACCGTTCAACATAGTCCTTTTGAGTCAGTTCTTGGCAAAATGGGTGCTGAGTTTGGACAGGGTTTTAGCGAAACTGTAACACAACAATTGCAGAGTCAAAAGCAGGTGAGTTTGCAATAAATGTGAATAAAAAAATAGATAGGGTATTATGACACCTAAACCGATTATTCATTTTGCGCATGCCAATGGTGTTCCATCATTGGTATATAAAAAACTTTTTGATTTGCTTTCAGAGCATTATCAAGTCATTTTTGTACCGCTATTAGGCCCTGATAAGCGATATCCTATTGATAATCATTGGGATGGTCTAGTTGATCAGGTTATTGATAGTGTCGTGCAGCAGGCAAAAGGGCAGGCAGTTATCGGTTTGGGGCACTCTTTAGGTGCATTGCTGACGTATATGGCAAGTCGTAAACGTCCTGAATTATTTAAACAGGTTGTGATGCTTGATCCACCTTTAATTATGGGGACGGCATCTTTCGCCTTTGATATGGCAAAAATGTTTTATTCTAAAATGGTGGATGAGCTTAGTCCAGCAGGTTTATCAAAGCGCCGCCGTGATCAGTGGGATTCTCGTGAGCAAGCAGCGCAGATTTTTCGACCAAAACCGTTTTATCATGATTTTGATCCTGAGTGCTTCCGTGACTATATTCAGTATGCTTTAACTGAGGATGTGATCACAGGAGGCTATACTTTAACGATTCCCAAAGTAGATGAGTTGGCAATTTTTCGAACCAATCCATCAAACTGGTGGCGTGTATGGCCTGAAAAACCTCCTGTTACGACACGTATGATCGTTGGTGAAAAAAGCCTATTTTATGAACGTAAGTTTACTGAAAAGGCCGAAAAGCGTTTGGGAATTCCATTTACAGTCACCTCAGGTGGGCATATGTTCCCACTTGAGCATCCTGTGGAAACCATTCAGTTGGTTCAGCAATTGATAAAAAAAAGCGCATCATAACGATGCGCTTTTTTATGTTTAGAGCTGGCAAAATTGTATCGGCTTTAATAAAGGTTTGCCTCGAAAATCCACTTGTTGTGAAGAGACATAATTTAATTGACCTGAACAAATCCACTCTACAACTTGAGGGTAAATGAGATGCTCTAAGACATGGACACGATCAGCAAGCTGCTCGGCATTGTCATGTCGTGGAACAGTCAATACGCCTTGAGCAAGAGATTGACCTGCATCAAGCTCAGCCGTAACAAAATGCACTGTGCAACCATGCAAACGATCACCCGTATTCAGTACGCGTTGATGCGTATGCATTCCTTTGTAAGCAGGTAATAAGGAAGGATGAATGTTCAGCATTTTCCCTTCCCACGCCTCTACAAATGCGGGTGTCAAAATACGCATGAAACCTGCAAGAATGACTAAATCAACATCCCAATCTTGAAGTTGCTGATGCATGGCTGCATCGAAAGCTTCACGGCTCGGGAAAGTTTTATGTTCAATCACACAGGTTGCAATATTGGCTTGTTGAGCACGTTGCAGCGCGTAGGCATTGGGTCGGTTTGACAAAACGCCTACGATTTTTCCTGATAAATTTGCATCAATCAGTGCTTGTAAGTTGCTTCCGCTACCAGAAACGAGAACCGCAATTTTGGTCATGCGAGTTTCTTACGCAAATAACACGCGAATTTTTTCGTCTGCGCCTTCAACAGATTCAGCATTTTCTTGGATATGACCAATTTTCCATGCTTTCTCGCCTTGGGCATTTAAGATTTCAACTGTTTTGTCTGCTTCGCTTGGATCAACAGCAATCACCATACCGACGCCACAGTTAAATGTACGGTACATTTCAAAGCGTTCAACATTACCTTCACGTTGTAATAGTTGGAACAACTCTGACCATTCCCAAGAGTTTTCATTGATCACTGCTTGAGCGCCGTTTGGCAATACGCGTGGAAGGTTGCCAGGTAAACCGCCGCCAGTAATATGAGCCATGGCATGCACATCTACTTGTTTGCAAAGTTCAAGCACTGGTTTTACATAAATGCGTGTTGGTTCCATTGCTGTGTCAGCAAGCGGACGACCATCTACGATTTGAGTCAGGTCAACATTTTTAACGTCTAAAATTTTACGTAGTAATGAGTAACCATTTGAGTGTGCGCCACTAGAAGCCACGCCGATGAGTACATCGCCAGCTTTAACTTTAGTGCCATCAATGATTTTACTTTGCTCAACCACGCCCACAGCGAAACCAGCCAAGTCGTAATCTTCACCTTCATACATGCCCGGCATTTCAGCAGTTTCACCACCAACCAATGCACAGCCAGCAAGTTCACACCCTTGACCAATACCTGTTACGACATTGGCAGCAACATCGACATTCAAATGACCAGTTGCATAATAGTCAAGGAAAAATAGAGGTTCAGCACCACATACAAGAAGATCGTTCACGCACATCGCAACCAAATCTTGACCAATCGTGTCATGACGATTTAAGTTAAGTGCTAGGCGCAGTTTTGTACCTACACCGTCAGTGCCTGAAACCAAAACAGGCTCTTCATAGCCTTTTGGAATTTTGCATAATGCGCCAAAGCCGCCTAGTCCGCCCATTACTTCAGGACGAGTGGTGCGTTTTGCGACAGATTTGATGCGATCAACAAGTGCATCACCTGCTTCGATGTCTACGCCTGCATCTTTGTAGCTTAAGCCAGTATTTGGATTAGAAGTCGAGTTGCTCATATGAAGAAGTCTCCGCTTTGGCCGCAGATTATAACCTAATATACGAAATTCTTACGTTATTTATGCACGAAAATGTTATCTTTGCTTCAATTATCCTTAATAAATAATCTTATAAGTTGAAGTAGGCAAACACATGACTGATCGTCCCCTACGTCGGATCTTCATTTTGGTAAGTATTGGGCTGTTGCTATGGCTGATTTATTTACTTAAACCTGTGGTTATTCCTTTTGTTGGCGCATTTTTTATCGCTTATTTATTTAGTCCACTGGTTGCCCGCTTGTCCCTTATTGGTCTACCACGTTGGTTATCTACCTGTATTGTGTTTTTTGGCATCAGTATTGCGGTTAGTTTTGCACTTTGGTATGTGGTTCCTCTGGTTTGGAAACAGGTGATTTATGCACGAGACAGTATTCCCGCAGGTGTGCATTGGGTGAATCATCGTTTATTGCCGTGGGCAGAACATACATTTAATTTAGAGCCGATGCGTGTTGATACAGATCAGATGTCAAATGCCATCATGCAATATATTCAGACCAATTATAGTGTTGATAGTATTCAGACTTTAATACTGCGACTCGCTCAATCTGGCTTGAATTTTATCCAGATTGGTGGAACGGTTGTCCTTGTTCCAATTATTGCATTTTATTTTTTATTGGATTGGGAGCGTATGCTGACGCAGATGCATCGTCTCATTCCACGCCCTTATGAAAAAAATACCATGCGTATTGTTCGAGAATGTCATGTGGTATTAGGGGCATTTGTGAAAGGTCAGTTCCTTGTGATGTTTTTACTGGGAGTCGTGTATGCTGTTGGGCTGCAACTGATTGGTTTGGAAGTGGGTTTAATCATTGGAATGGTTGCAGGACTAGCCAGTATTATTCCGTATTTAGGTTTTGCGGTTGGCATCATTTCTGCGGTAGTTGCAACTTTATTTCAGTTTGGAATTGATTGGATGCAATTATTCTTGGTCGGAATCGTGTTTATGGTTGGGCAAGTGATTGAGGGCTATGTGTTACAACCATTTTTATTGGGAGATAAAATTGGCTTATCGCCTGTAGCCGTGGTTTTTGCTGTCTTGGCGGGGGCACATTTAGGTGGTATTTTAGGCATGCTGATTGCGTTGCCTGTTGCTGCAGTGATTGTGGTATTGCTCAAACATGCGCGTGAATTTTATGAAAGTACGACATGGTATGCTCAGCCGCCCCAAGTACAACTTAATCCTGAGGATTCAGATTGTATGCATGTTGAAGCTGAAAATATTAATCTTGATATAACAATAAAAAATCAGCAAGATAGCCAAAAATCAAGTAAGATTGATCCAGAATAAACTCTAGGTACATGTGCATTTATGCGTCAATTACAACTCGACATAGAACCTCAACTTGATGCCCGAATTAGTGATTTTTCAGGGCCGAGTTGGGGGCATGTCATTGATGCAATTCGCCAGTTACATGCGGGTCTAGTCAACCGTTTTTATGTGTATGGTGGAGCAGGTTCTGGTAAAAGTCATCTTTTGTCAGCGATTTGTGATTCGTACTGTGAAACAGGAAAAACTGCTATACAGGTATCATTATTACAACTGCTTGATGCACCTATTGAGGCAATTACATCGTTAGAACAATATGATCTCGTTGCTTTAGATGATATTGAAGCAATTAGTGGTGTGAAACACTGGCAAAAAGCGGTCTTTCATTTAATTAATAATAGTGATCAGGAGGGGCGACAATTGGTGTTTTCTTCACGCTATGCACCAATTGAATTAAAGCTTGAATTGCCTGATCTTCAATCACGTTTGACTCAAGCAGTCAGTGTCAAGTTGCCCAATGGTAGTTTATTCGCAGATCGGCAGGCATTGGTACTTTCAGTGTTGGCACGGCGAGGTGTGCACCTTGATCAGCAGATTATTGATTATCTATTACTAAATGGCCCGCATCAGGCTTCTTTATTGCTGCAAGCAGTTGAACGTCTAGAAAAACTACTTAAAGGTGAAAAAACGAAGTTATCAAATGCGACTCTGCGCCAAATTTATGCCCTGATTGATGAGTATCAGCAAACACCATCGGCTCATTAAGTCGATGGTGCTGACGCACTGTGATTATTTTGAGGATATTTCTGCATATATTGCTGGCGAATCGCGTTACGTTCTTGTGCTGTTTTTGCTTTTTGCATACGTAAACGCATTTCCTGACGTTGCTGTGAACTCATTTGTTGCCAAACATCGCGCATGCGCTGCTGCTCTTGCTCAGGCAGTTGCGTAAACCAATCCATACGTTGCTGAATCGTACTACTTTGTTGTGCCGAAATATCTTTAAGATTTTGATAACGCTGAATCAGTTGTTTTTGCTGTTCAGGACTTAGGTCATTCCAATTGTCATCGACCTGAGCAGTTGTTGTGCTTTTGGTTGAAAAAGGCCAAAAGCGTTCAAAGCCAGCAAAACTGGTTTGTAAAAATGCCAACGCACAAAATGCCAGTGTCACTTTTTTAACTGCCATGGGTATTTTGATCCTCTCCAAATACCATGACCATTTCTAAATCCTCTACCATTTGTGGAGAGAGTTTATTGGCATTGTTATTGACAATTGCATGCTGAGGTTGACTTTTATTGGGCATATTGAGTGCATTTGGCAGCACAATAAAGCCTGTTAGCGTTGCAGCAAGTGCAAAGCCAGTCATTTTCCAGACAGAATGACGGCGGGATTTTTCAGCATGGATCTTTTCAATCACTTGGTACATAACAACATGTTTATCTTCATGATTTTTTGCACGGTGATTAAGTTGGTCTGTAATTTTTTTTGCAAAATCATCATTCTTCATGTGATGATCCTCCAACATGTGGATTAAGGTGTGCTAATGCTGTTCTTAAACCTTGTATAGCGCGGTGATAGTGGGTTTTTACACTTCCTTCGCTACAATTCATAATCTGAGCAGTGGTTTGGGTATCAAAGCCTTCCCATGCGCGTAACATAAAAGCTTGTTGCTGGCGAACAGGAAGTTGGCGGATCGCTGCCTGAATTTCGTCAATCGTGACTTCTTGATCAAGAACATCGAAAGGGTTTAGTTGTTGTTCATCGGCAATCTCAAGAACTTCTTCATTGTCATCATCAAGATTAATTTTTTTGAAGAAAGAGAAAGGCTGTGCTTTTCGGGCTTCTTTACGACGCCAGTCTTGCAGTTTGTGGTTTAGGATCGTGTAAAACAGTGGATACCATTCATTTATTGGCTTGTCCGCATAAGACTTGTGCAGTGCAATAAACGCTTCTTGTACTAAGTCCATTGCAATCCCATGTTGACCTTGAGTTGCATTTTCCATCATCACCAAGGCACGACCTGTCACGTCCTGCATAAAAATCTTCAGACGTTGTTCAGTCGTTTGGGCTTGACTCAGCTCAGACTTGGTCTCTTTTGGTGTTAGATCCATAGAGATGGAAAATCCTGTCATGGGATACCCACCATAATGCTTCAACAATTTATTTCTATAACGTTAAAACACTATGGAAGGTTGACAATATTACGTAATTTTTTTCAGTTTAAAATAATTTTCACTCAAAAGGGCGATAATTAAAATAAATTAAACGATTTACTGGCGTTGACGAACCATTTCAAATAAGCAAATTGAACCTGCAATTGCAACATTAAGTGATTCTTGTCCACCTGGTTGAGGAATCGTGACTGCTTTGGCGTGCGACAGTGCATATTCAGAAGCACCTTGTCCTTCATTGCCTAAAATCCAAACACTTGCTTTGGTCAAGTCTTGTGTATAAAGGCTTTCAGGACGATGTGAACTGGTGACATAGACAGGGATTTGGAATTCAGATAATAAAAGGCGAAGATCGGCATTTTCAAAGCAGACTAATGAAAATTGTGCGCCCATACCTGCACGCAAAACGCGAGGCGACCATAATGCTGCAACGCCTTTGGTACAAATCACTTGTTTTACATTGGCTGCTGCTGCTGAGCGTAATAATGTTCCAACATTACCTGGGTCTTGTACATCATCCAAAATTAAAGTATCTGCTTTAAAATCTACAGTTTGCGAATGCTTTGGGATGTCGATAATAGCAAGACAAGCGAGTGATGTACCCAGTGTACTTAAATCTTTATATAAGCTTTCACTGATAATAAAAATTTGTCCTTGGTATTGCGCTTGGATTTTTTCCAGATCGGGATGTTCTAATGCAGACTCTGTTGTAAAGAGAGAAACCAGATTTTTATGCGCTTGCAACCATGCGAGGCATAAATGTGTCCCTTCAAGAACTGTTTGCTGATGTTTTTTACGATATTGATTTTGCTCAATGAGTGAACGCAAATGTTTGATTTTTGCATTATCTTTTGAAGCAAGGAAAGTCATAGACATGGAAATAACCGCTTAGATGTAAGGCTTAGCTTACATCTAAGTTTAAAACAATAAAAGATGAATTAGTGATAGCTGGTTACAAGTTCGACTTCATCCTTACTGCCCAAAATCACAGGAACACGTTGGTGAAGCTCAGTCGGTTGAATGTCTAAGATACGGACACGTCCCGTTGTTGCTGCACCACCGGCTTGTTCGATCAGCATACTCATAGGATTTGCTTCGTACATGAGACGTAAACGACCTGCTTTTTTCGGATTTTTTAAGTCATACGGATACATGAAAATACCACTACGGCATAAAATACGGTGAATGTCAGCAACCATACAGGCAACCCAGCGCATATTGAAGTCTTTGCCTCGAACGCCTGTTTTACCTTCAAGTAACTCATTGATATAGCGTTGTACAGGTGCTTCCCAGTGACGTTGATTAGATGCATTAATGGCATATTCTTGAGTTGCTGGATTAATGCTAATATCAGTTTTAGTGAGGATAAATTCTTGAGTGTCGATGTCATAAGTAAAGAAAACTGTGCCAGCACCGACAGTTAAAGCAAGCATGGTTGATGGACCATACATGACATAGCCCGCAGCAACTTGTTCAGTACCTGCTTGCATAAAGTCTTCCGCCTGAGTTACGGCATTTTTTGCAGGAAGAATTGAGAAAATTGTCCCTACACACATATTGATATCAATGTTACTAGAGCCATCAAGTGGATCAAATAAAACCAAAAACTGACCATTTTCTTGAGCAGAAGTAAATGTATCAAGTTCTTCTGACGCTAAACCGCCGACGTTTGGATGAGATTGTAATGCATCAATCAAAATTTGATTTGAAATAACGTCCAGTTTTTTCTGAGTTTCTCCCTGAACATTTTCATGTTCTGCACTGCCTAAAATACCTGCAATTGCACCTTTTTGTAATGCTTGGTCAATGGTTTTGCAGCTATCAATAATCGCTTCAATAACATTGGCTAATTCTGGTGTAAGATTTCCCGTTTGTTGTTTTAAATATTGGGATAATGTGGCTGTTGACATAATGAAGTTGCTCCAAATTTTGCGCAAAGTGTTCTTGGCTAGAACGGCTGTGCATATTTTAGATGAGAACCACAGAAAATAAAAATTTTCTTGACACAATTGACCGTATTTTTCATATTGCAAGTCTTACAGAACATGCTATGTTTAAGCCATAACAAAATGAAAAGAGGATATTGCCATGACAACGAAAATGTTTGATGCCATGCCAACACCAAATGAAGCAATTGATTTTGCTGAAATTACTGACGAAAATGTGAAGTCAGCTTGGGCAGATTATTCAGCAAAACCTGAATATAAAGAATTTAATAAACATGACATGATTGAGTCGATGCAATCTGTCACGATTGATGAAACTATGAAGTCATCTCTTGATCATTAAAAAAAGCGCTCCAAATTTGAGCGCTTTTTTGTTGGTGAACTTATTTTAATAGTGGAGGCACTGCTTCATAGTTGAGTTCAACGCGACGGTTTTCTTTCCATGCACTTTCATCATGTCCTGGATTAATTGGCATTTCTTTACCATAGCTTATAGTTTCAAGCTGAGTTGGGTTAACGCCATACGAAACGAGATAGTTAAATACAGATTTCGCACGACGTTCACCCAATGCCATATTATATTCACGTGTACCGCGTTCATCGGTATGACCTGTCAATGCGATTTTAGAATTTAAGTTGGCTTTTAAGAAGTCGGCATGGGCTTGTAATGTCTGATAATCAGTTGGCGATAGGTCACTGCTATCATAACCAAAATGGACAACACGTTGTGCAAGGAATGAACGGTTTGCATCTGTCACGCCTTTTGCAGATGCGCCTGCTAAGTTGCGTGCATCGATTGCAGCATCATCACTTAAACCACTGGTATCTACACTGGTTGTTCCCGATGGATTGGTTGTCACAGGTGTAACTTGTGCAGGTTTACGACTTGCACAACCTGTAAAAATAACTGTAGATGCCAGTACAGGCAGAATCAAAAGTTTTAAGGTGTTCATAATCATTACTCCATAATTACAATCGTGTAATACTCAAAATTATTTAGGTGCCCATGCAGGTTCACGTACTTCACCTTGCTCACTTGGCAAGTTCATACGGAATTGTCCATTGGTTGAAATAATGGATAACAAGCCTCTGTTGCCTTCATGTGTGGCATATACCACCATTTGCCCGTTTGGAGAAAAACTTGGTGACTCATCAAGATTGGTTGGTGTTAGTACATTTAATACACCTGAGTTGAGATCTTGAATTGCAACTTTAAAGCTACTGCCAACAGGGCGATGTACCATTGCAAGTTTTTGACCGTCTGCATTTAATGTACCGCGTGCATTAAATGTGCCACGGAAGGTAATGCGTTTGGTTGAACCATCAGCAAAGGTATAGCGATAAATTTGTGGTGAACCGCCACGATCAGATGTGAAAATAAATGACTTTCCATCTGGGGCATAGCGCGCTTCTGTATCAATCGCTGAGTCATTGGTGATACGTTCGTATTGGCGTGTTGCTATGTCCATCCGATAAATATCAGGATTTCCATCCATTGATGATGTAAATAACATCGACTTGCCATCTGGAGAGAAACTTGGAGCGCCATTTAGACCTTTAAAGTTGGTTAAAACTTGACGTTGTCCTGTTGATAAGTCTTGCAAATAAATAGCAGGGCGCTTGGTTTCAAAAGAAACATAGGCAATCTGTTTGCCATCAGGCGTCCAAGCAGGCGAAAGAATTGGATAATGAGAAGACAATACAGTAAATGGTCGTTCACCATCGGTATCTGCAATTTGTAGCGTGTAGCGTTTATCTGAATTTGTCGGGTCACGAAGCACGTAGGCAATCCGACCGCTAAAATCGCCTTGAATGCCTGTGAGTGCTTGATAAATCGCATCACTCATCATATGCGCTGCTTGGCGTATACGTGAATTTGGCACAGTCAAAACTTCATTCAGCAGGTATTTTTGTTTGTCTACATCGTAAAGCTGATAGTGAACTTGGGCGCTATTGGCATCGATCGCTGTGATTTTACCCACCACAACATATGGAATGCCTGCTGCTTTCCAGTTGTCTGCACTGACTTGATCAATTGCTGCACTGGTTGGTAAGTTTTGCGATGCGCTACTAAAACGCCCAGAACGGTTTAAATCCGTTTCAACAATTGGGTAAATACTCTGATCATTGCTAAAAGGAACGATTGCAATCTTTGGTGCTTGATCGGGTGCCTTTGCAATTTCAAGATGTAATTGAGCTGAGGTGGTTGTGGATAGGCTTGAGCCAAATGCCGCAACAAATGCGAATGCAAGGAGATGTTGACGTTTCATTTCCATCATTATGTGCAGTTCTTAGGATGACAAGGTTTTACACAATCTAAACTATGCAGGTCAAATAAACTATTACTTTGCTGTAAAAGTTATATAAATAATTTTGAGTTCACTTGGAGTTGGGTAAGGCGCAGATTTTAAAATGGCTTGACGAATACTGTCTTGCATTTCTTGTGAGTTGCTTTGAATGTCTATACTGAATACGTTGCCATCTGAATCAAGTTGGATTTTTACTTTTGCAGTTTGCCTGAGCTATGTGGAGGAACATCCCAAGCTGCATGAATTTTACATGTATACAGTAGCGAGCTGAGAGGTAGATAATTCCTCATCTGTTTCGAGTGTATTTGTAAGATGGAGTGTGTGACGACATGTTGCATCAATATTTGCTTGTTTTTTTGCTTCTTGTGTTGCTTCTATTTTGGTTGGTTTGAGTTGATTCGGTATAGATGCTATCTGTTGTGCGGATACAGAATAACAGGCGCTTAGACTTAAGCATGTAATGAAACCAATTAAAAGATAGTGATGTACTGATTTAAAATGAAACATGGTTTTAGATTAAGTATGATTTTCTTGTGAAAATCATACTTAATCTTGAATTATTTTGCAGTGAATGATGCACTAAAACTTTGTGCTTCACGACGTGCATCAGGATCAGTTGGCATTGGATAAGGTGCAGCACGGCGAACAGCAGCTTCAACACTGGCCTTAACATCGGGATCATTTGAGCTGACCAATACCGAAGCAACACCTCCTGAAGCAGTCAGGGTTACACGTACGCTAGCAGTTTTACCTGTAGAGCCAGATGGAACATCCCACACACTTTTAATTTTATTCTGGAAGTCACGTTTTGCCGTTGAGGCAATCCGTTTGGCTTCTGCTTTTTTATTGGCAGTATCTTTGGCTGCTTGTGCTTTGGCATCAGACTCTGCTTTGGCTTTTGCATCTGCCGCAGCTTTTGCATCTGCCTGTTTTTTTGCTTCTAGGTCTGCTTTATGCTTGGCATCTGCTGCTTTATCTGCTGCCTTTTTCGCTTCTGCATCGGCTTTACGTTTAGCATCTGCAGCCGCCTGTTTTTTTGCTTCCGCATTTGCTTTGGCACGTGCCTCAGCCGCAGCCTGTTTTTGAGCTTCTAAAGCGGCTTGTTTCTTGGCATCAGCCTCGGCTTGCTTTTTGGTTTGTAGCGCTGCTTGACGTTTTGCTTCGGCATTTGCTTTAGTACGTGCCTCAGCCGCAGCCTGTTTTTGAGCTTCTAAAGTCGCTTGTTTTTTGGCATCAGCCTCGGCTTGCTTTTTGGCTTGTAGCGCTGCTTGACGTTCTGCTTCAGCATTTGCTTTAGCACGTGCCTCAGCCGCAGCCTGCTTTTGAGCTTCTAAAGTCGCTTGTTTCTTAGCATCAGCCTCGGCTTGCTTTTTGGCTTGTAGCGCTGCTTGACGTTCTACTTCAGCATTTGCTTTAGCACGTGCCTCAGCCGCAGCCTGCTTTTGAGCTTCTAAAGTCGCTTGTTTCTTAGCATCAGCCTCGGCTTGCTTTTTGGCTTGTAGCGCTGCTTGACGTTTTGCTTCAGCATTTGCTTTAGCACGTGCCTCAGCCTCGGCTTGCTTTTGAGCTTCTAAAGCGGCTTGTTTCTTGGCATCAGCCTCGGCTTGCTTTTTGGCTTGTAGCGCTGCTTGATGTTTTGCTTCTGCATTTGCTTTAGTACGTGCCTCAGCCTCAGCTTGCTTTTGAGCTTCTAAAGCGGCTTGTTTCTTGGCATCAGCCTCGGCTTGCTGTTGAGCTTGTAATGCTGCTTGTTTCTTGGCATCAGCCTCGGCTTGCTGTTGAGCTTGTAATGCTGCTTGATGTTTTGCTGCGGTAGCAGCAGCTAAAGCAGCAAGCTGCTGCGTATCTGGTGTTGTTTTTTTGGGTTGCTCTGTGGGTTCAGCCGTTTGTGCAGTATCTTGCTCTGGTGCAGTTGCTGTTTCAGCTTGTTCTGTTTGCGTGAGAGTTTTCGGATCAACCAAATAGGTTTTGAGCTTTTTGGGTGGTTCAGGTGGTTTACTTAAACCCAAATACAATAATCCCACAATCGCAATCGCATGTACGCCAATGGTAAATCCAATCGCAATGGCTTTTTGCGTGAAAGGAGGTTTTTGAATCTGTTTCATAAATTATTTCACAGGCTCAGTGAGTAAGCCAACTTGTTCTAACCCTGCTTGCTGCAAGTTTGCCATGAGTGTTACAACATCGCCATAAGGTCGAGATTTATCACCATTTACTAATACATTCAACTTGGTATGATTTTGTGTAGCCTGTTGCTGCGCTTGGCTTAAAATCTCTTTAATCTGATCTAGCGACATCGCTTGATCATCATGATATTTTTTTTGATCATTTAAATAATATTGCCCATCTGCCTTTAAAGAAACAATCGCAGGTGTATCTTTTGACTCAAATGGTGTGCTATTGGCTTGAGGTAAGTCAACCTTGATACTGCTAGTGATCATCGGGGCAGTGACCATGAAAATCACCAGAAGCACCAACATGACATCAATATAAGGGACAACATTCATGTCACTTTTTAGCGGTTTTTTAATACGCTCGAAGCGTCCTGAACGCTGAATGGCCATTATTCAGCATCCTGTGTGGTGCTAAAAGACTGGCGCTGTAGTAATGCCACCATTTCTTCTGCAAAGAGTGCACGATCTGAGTAAACAGCTTCACTTTTCGCAGTAAAATGGTTAAATGACAAGACTGCGGGAATTGCAGCAAATAGACCAATTGCAGTTGCAACTAGCGCTTCAGCAATACCGGGAGCAACAGTTGCAAGCGTAACTTGTTCGACAGCAGCAAGTCCAATAAAGGCATTCATGATGCCCCAAACAGTGCCGAATAAACCAATATACGGTGCAACTGAACCAATACTGGCCAATGCACTTAAACCAGATTCTAAATAACTTTGATCACGACTCAGACCAACACGCAAGATACGCTCAGTCCCTTCAAGATTTTGAACCAAAGGAACATGGCGTTTTTTGAGTTTTAAAAACTCTCCAAAACCTTGGTAAAAAATATCTTCTAAACCATAACGTTTTGAGTTGAGCTGAGCATTGTTATAGAGCGTGCTTAGTTCAGCACCTGACCAAAAAATCTTTTGAAAGTGCTCGTCTTGTTGTTGTGCTTTTTTGAAACCTAAATGTAATCTGGCAATCAAGTACCAACTATATAGCGAAGCCAAAAACAGCAGCAGCATCACTGCTTGAACAACGGGGCTTGCTTGCAAAACTAAATCGGAAATATGCAGGGTAGCGGTTACTTGATTTGCCATAATACAACAGGTCACTTATGCTTTTTCTTGATCCAACTGTTCTAGGATCAACTGACGGAGATAATCGGGAAGTCGGCGTGGGCGCATGTCTTTACTTAAGCATGCCAGCTCAACTTCACCAGAAGCTAGCAAGATTTCATCACGATAAATTTCTTGTTGCAATACAAATGACGCAGTTTTACAAGAAATAACACGTGCAGTTACTGTAATCAGGTTATCCATCAGAATTGGGCGATGGTATTTAATGTCAATTTTATGGACAACAAAGTTGTAATCGGTTTGGTGCCAATAATGATCGATACCAGAAGCACGTAGCCACTCAGTACGGGTGCGTTCCATAAAACGAATGTGGTTAGCATGATAAACAATGCCACCCGCATCGGTGTCTTCAATGTAAACACGTATTTTGAACTCAAAACGATTAGCCATAAATGTTTTCCATAATTAGGTTTCAGGAGGAACCAATCCAAATTGTAGATAGGATTGATTAGTCGCAATTCGGCCACGCGCAGTACGCATGACAAAACCTTGTTGAATTAAATAGGGTTCGATGACATCTTCAAGTGTGCCACTGTCTTCTGCCATGGCTGCTGCAAGGGCTTCAATTCCTGCTGGCCCACCATCAAAGCGTTCAAGTAACATGCTTAAGTAACGGCGGTCTAAAGTGTCTAAGCCAGCTTTATCGACATTGAGCATATCGAGGGCACGTTGAGCCATGTCTTGAGTCACTTCACCAGTGCCTTTGACTTGAGCATAGTCGCGAACACGGCGTAGCAAACGGTTGGCAATACGTGGTGTACCTCGTGAGCGGCGCGCAATTTCAGATGCCCCTTCACTGGTCATCGGGACATCCATTAACAGCGCCGAACGACTGACAATCGAGGTCAAGTCTTCGACAGAGTAAAACTCAAGGCGTTGTACAATGCCGAAGCGGTCACGTAGTGGTGAGGTCAATAAACCTGCACGGGTGGTGGCAGCAACTAACGTAAATGGAGGTAAATCCAGTTTAATTGAGCGTGCAGCAGGGCCTTCACCAATCATGATGTCGAGCTGATAATCTTCCATCGCAGGGTAAAGGATTTCCTCAATCACTGGAGAAAGTCGATGGATTTCATCGATAAATAGCACATCACCTTCTTCAAGATTGGTGAGCAATGCAGCTAAATCACCAGCGCGTTCAAGTACAGGGCCTGAAGTCGACTTTAAATTGCCACCCATTTCACGGGCAATAATATTGGCAAGTGTGGTTTTGCCCAAACCTGGTGGGCCAAAAATCAAAGTATGATCGAGTGCTTCACTACGACCACGGGCAGCTCCAATGAAGATTTCCATTTGCTCACGCACAACGGGTTGCCCAACATAGTCTGATAGCGTGGCTGGGCGAATGGCACGATCTATATGATCTTCAGTTTTTTCTACACTACTAATTAATCGATCTTGCATGGTGCTTATCATTTCATCATAGATTTAAGCGCCGCACGAATCAGGTCTGCGACATCGGTAAATTGATCTTTGACTAAAGCAATTGCTTTTTGTGCTTCGGCAGGTTTATAGCCCAATGACTGTAATGCTGCTTCGGCTTCTGCAATTGCAGAATTGCCAGAAAGTTTTAATGTGCTATTGGGGTGATTTTGGGGTAGATTCCCAGATAGCCCTTTAATACGATCTCTTAATTCAATTAATAAACGTTCGGCGGTTTTTTTGCCTACCCCTGGCACTTTGACCAAAGTGTTGACGTCATCATGTTCAATCGTTTGAATGAGTAATTCGACACTGAGTGTAGATAAAATCCCCAGCGCCATTTTTGGACCTACACCATTGACTTTGAGTAATGTTCTAAAAATGCTTTTTTCTTGGGCATCCAAGAAACCATACAATTGTTGCGCATCTTCACGCACAACCAAGTGTGTCCATAGTGTCACTTTTTGCCCCTTTTGTAATTGGCAAAAAGTTGAAAGTGGCGTGTCTATTTCATAGCCGACACCATTGACGTTTAATAAAACGCAGGGTGCCGTTTCGATGGAAATAATTTCGCCGATTAAGCAGCCAATCATGTGAGTTTTTCCTGAAATTAAATCAAAGAGGTCGGACGACCTTGTAAAACTTGCGCGAGATCATAAGCTTCATGATCTGAAAACTTACTGATAATATCGAGTACCTGCATGATGTTTTGGTAGTGATTTTCTGCAAAATGTGCGCCATATTGCTGCAAAATTGACATCATACGCTGATCTTTAAAGCTGAGTTGCTTGTTTGGAACAGTCAAAGGAATGAAAGCATCGAGAATAGTTTGTAAACTCATGTGTGCAACAATTTCTAAGTCGAGCTTTTCTCGATGCCCAAAGATTTTTTCACGAGCCAGATTTTTTGCACGTTCAATTCCTTCGGAAATATCTGGGGCGCAGTACTGTAACAGGTTTCCATTGAGTTGACCTGTCAAAATTTGGTGCTGATACTTGGCAAAAGCTGTCGTGACTTCATCGACTAGGCGTTTCATGACACGTCCACGCAAAGCTGCAATTTTTTGCTGCCATGTACTCCACGGAACGGACAATTCACTTGGAATACCATAATCTGCAATCAGATTGAGAAAGATCGGTTCAACTTCTTGATATGTCAAAATATTGAGACTAATTCCATCTTCAAGGTCAATGAGGGCATAGCACATATCATCGGCTGCTTCGAGCAAATAGGTCAGTGGGTGACGACAATAGTGATATTCACCAAGTTGAATCAGTCCCAGCTGTTCGGCAATATCTTTTAAAATGTCTTTTTCTGTTTGGTAACAGCCGAATTTTGCGCGTTGATGTGAAGGGCTGTCACCTTGGGATTCAATGGTTTTAGACAGCCAAGGGTATTTAAGATAAGCACCTAAAGTGGCACAAGTTAAACGCATCCCCCCGTCATTGGGGTGATAGTCGATTCGAGTTAATAGTCTTAAACCTTGAGCATTGCCTTCAAACTGGCGCACATCGGCTTGTTCCTCAGGGCTAAGTTCAGTGAGAAAATTGGTATGAGCAGCATCGTCAAACCATTCACGAATCGCATATTCGCCTGCATGTCCAAAAGGTGGATTGCCAATATCATGAGCAAGACATGCTGCCTGAATAATTGCACCCACATCGGCAGGCGTCACCCACATGGGTAAATCATCTTTGATTTTTTCGGCAGCCATCATGCCAAGGGAGCGCCCAATACAGGACACTTCTAGGGAATGTGTCAGGCGTGTATGTACACCATCATGTTGAGTCAGGGGGTGAACCTGAGTTTTACGGTTGAGTTGCCGAAAGCTTTGAGAAAAAATGATACGGTCATAGTCTTTATGAAATGGACTGCGCCCAAGTTGTTCATTTCCTGTTTTTTTTGTACCTAAACGAATTGCAGAGAGCAATTCTAACCAACGCATTTGTCTCATAAATTGTATTGTTATTCCTTGTAAAAAGACATCATGCCAAAAAAGTGGGTGAGACTCTAGCGTATAACGTCAGAAGTTGTCGTAATGACTTGTCGTGCGCAGTTTAGATGCAACAGATGTCGAAGTGATGAACAGATTCATGTTATATACACCCTAAAGATCAAAATAAGAGAAAGCGTAAAAGATCATGACACGACACTCTTCACATATTGAAAAACATTATACCGAGCGTTCGGGTTGGCTACGTGCCGCAGTGTTGGGGGCAAATGACGGGATTATTTCTGTGACCAGTTTGGTGATTGGGATTGCCGCAAGTGGTGCATCTACACACACGGTTTTGGTCAGTTGTATTGCGGGGTTAATTTCGGGCGCTGTATCTATGGCGGCAGGCGAATATATTTCGGTCAAATCACAGCAGGATATTGAACATGCAGACTTGAAAATGGAAGCGCATGAGTTGCGCCATAATCCAGAACAAGAACTTAAAGAATTAACTAAAATTTATACACAGCGTGGGTTGGAAGCAAGCTTGGCTGCTGAGGTCGCCAAACAGTTGACAGCACATAATGCTTTACAAGCACATGCCCGTGATGAAATTGGGATTGTTGAACAAACTTTGGCACAGCCATTACAGGCGGCATGTTCTTCTGCATTATCTTTTGCTTTAGGGGCATTGTGCCCATTGTTAGCTATTTGGGTTGTTCCTGAAACGTGGTTACAAGTTGGAATCGGTCTTGTTGGGGTATTGTCTCTGGCAATTTTAGGAGCGATTGCCAGTTATGCAGGAGGCAGTTCAATGTTGAAAGGCGCAAGCCGTGTGGTTATTTGGGGGATTTTGGCGATGCTATTTAGTTTTTGGATCGGTTCTCTGTTTGATGTCGGCATGCATTAATCTCACGAAAGCAGTGAGAAATATGAACGACAAATAATGTCGCACAACGTATAAAACATACAATACTTTTTATAAAATTTGATTATACTTTTTACAGATGAGAATAAATCTCTCCTAAAAGAGATAAAATAAAAGGTTAAATGATGCTAGAAAATGTATTCAGTCAGTTAGGTGTTGAATCAGAAGACAATAAACAACAAAAAGTCGCAGCAGAGTTGCTGTATAAAGTGATTGCACCACTGCAAGCATTAAATTCACAATATCCTACCCAAATTTTTGACTATATTTGGTCAGGGCAACATCCCGAAATTTTAATGACCTTGCAGTCCCGTCAAGATGACGATGTTGCAATTTTATTGGACAAACCTGCAACGCTGAATTGGTGGCACGTTTCACCCAGTTCACAGTTTCTTGTACAAAACCAAAAGAAGTTAATCAATCAATCTAAAAATGCCCGAGTGAATTTTTATAACCATATTGGAATAGGCTTAAGCTTTGGGCAAACCGTCCGTTTTGGCAAATTTTTAGTTGCTGCGACTCGTGAACAAAATATTACCCGTTTAAATGCTGAAGTTCCGAGCTGGTTGATCTATTTGATGATTGATGGATTGCATAGCAGTTTGGGCGATCACACCATCAATAAAAATATGCAGTTTCGCAAGAACTGGTCTGTGCAAATGCTGCATGAACTCCTAGAGCAAGAGCAGCTTGAAGGTACATTAATCCTGAATGCACTATTTGACCGCGATAATATGTCTGAGTATTACTGGCGTAATTTGGATTTATTCTATCGTTTGCCCGATCTAAAAGATTATATTCAACAGCATTCAGACGCTTTTTCAACACTCTATCAACGACTTTCTGCCAATGGTCAGTTAAACCTGTTTAATTATTTGGAGTTATATCCAAAGGTTGCCAAGCAATTTCCATCGTTGATTGTGAGTTGTGCAGTGTCTAGCAGTAAAAAGGTGCGCAGCGCTGCTCAGTCAATGCTGGCAGGTTTGGAAGAACAAGATGTACAGCAATATTTGGCAGAGCGTTTAGCCAATGCAGCACCGAAAGAACGAGGTTATGCAGCCGATTTGTTGGCGCGTTTGGGGACAGTCAGTCAGGCAACTCTGGAACATGCCTTGACTCAAGAAAAAAGTAAAACCGTAATTCAGACGATTGAGCAGGCACTAGCACGTTTGGCATCACTTGATCGTGCTGAGCAGCAAGATCAATACGATATTCCAAGTTATGAACCGATACAGTTTGTCCGTTTACCTGAGCAAACTAAAGATATTCTGCTGCAAAATTATCGTGATGTACTGGCAAAAGCCAAACAAGATGCCGAAGCTGAAATTGAACAGAACAAGCAGGAAAAATGGAAAAGCAAATGGCGTCAGCAGCGTTGTGCGAGTTTAGAAAAACTCAATGAAGCCACCATTTTTAGCTATTTTGATGTGTTAAATGCTGAAGTATCTGCCAAGAAAAAAGATTTAGATCAAGAGATTATTTTCTATAAACAGCGTTTGAGTCAGTTACCTGAATATAACTTGATTCATTTTTTAATTGCGATGGGGCATCGTTATATACGGGAAGGGCGAATGCATCTTAGTACTTATGCACTCAATGATTGCTTAAAGGCTGAGGATTATGCCAAGCTGGATTTGCGTCAATTGCGTGATGCGATTCAAAAAGCAGGCATAGATCAGGCTGATCAATCCGTTGCTTATTTCTTATTGCAGTCCAACTATGATGATGCTTTGGATCGTTTAGCCCCTGAGCATGTTTGGCCATTTTTTGCGGAGCAACCTGATTTTTTGGCTGAAGCTTTGGGCTTATTGCCTTCGCAGTTACATGGCTACTATGAAAGTTATAATGTGGCTGCTGCCTTGCAAATTTTGGGTTGTTTCCCGCAGTTACCTACCCAATTTATTCCGCGTTTACTCGAACTGGCTTTGGGCGAAAGCAAAAGCTACCGTTTACAGGCACAGCAATTGTTGCAACGACTACCTGACATTCGCTTACGTGCAGAAGAGGGTTTAGCATCGAGTAAGCAGGAAATTCGTATCGTTGCCGCAGAGTGGCTCGTCCGTCTCAACGATGTGGCTGCGATTGCTGCATTACAAACTGCATTGAAAAAAGAAAAACGTGAAGTGGTGATTGCAGCATTATTGACTGCACTGGAAAAATTGGGTGAAGATATTTCTGCGCATTTGTCGCCTCAACACTTACTCAAAGATGCGGAAAAAGGCTTAAAAGCCAAACTGCCAACCAGTCTGAAATGGTTGCTAGATCAGTCTTTTCCTGCATTGACGTGGCAAGATGGCTCAGCCGTCAGCGAAACCATTTTACGCTGGTGGGTGGTGTTGGCACATAAACTCAAAGACCCTGTTGGGAATGCGTTATTTCAGCGTTATTTGAGTTTGTTGTCACTCGACAGCCAGCAGCAATTGGGTGAGTTTCTATTTGCAGGTTTTGCCCATCAGGATGTACGTTCACCGAGTCAAGAAGAGGCACTGGCTGAAGCTGAGCAACACGCACCTGCACGTTTGCAAAGTTATCATGATGCATTTAAGCGCTATGGTCACAAATACCCTGAATACTATGCACATTATGAGCATTTCACCCTTGAGCAAGTCATTGAGGAAATTAAGCGTGAAGTGCTGTCACGTTATTTAGGTTCAGCCATTTCTGATAAAGGGATTTTGGCACTGAGTAGCGGGATTCAGGGGCATAAAGCTGTGCGTCTGTTGCAGCAATATATGAAAGATCATTACCAGCGCCGTGCGCAAATTGAAGCTATGCTCGCCGCAATTTCCAACAGCAATGATCCGTTAATTATCCAATTTTTACTGTCGATTGCGCGTCGTTATCGAACTGCTTCGGTACAGGAAAAAGCACGTCAGTATATTGAGGTGATTGCAGAACGTAATGGCTGGAGCAATGATGAACTGGCAGATCGAACCATTCCAACCGCAGGGTTTGATGAGCAAGGTGTTTTAAGTTTGAGGTTTGGCGAGCGCGAGTTTACAGCAGTTCTTGATGATCAGCTCAAAATGGTTCTGAAAAATGAAGATGGTAAAGTGATTAAGGCATTGCCTGCACCACGCCAAACCGATGATGCCGATCTGGTCAAAGAAACCAAAAAACAGTTCAGTAGCAGCAAAAAAGAACTGAAACAAATCATTGATTTGCAAACCGCCCGTTTATATGAAGCGATGTGTGCTAACCGTCATTGGACAGTCAATGACTGGCAGCAGTATTTGGCTGAACATCCTGTGATGCGTTTGTTGATTCAGCGTTTGGTCTGGCAGGAAATGGCACAAGGTGAAGTGTTAAATACCTTCCGTCCCACCGAAGATGGCAGTTTGATCAATGCTGACGATGATGAAGTGGAACTCAGCCAAGACAGTGAGATTCGTTTGGCGCATGCTGCACTGATGGATGCTGATGAGATTGCAGCATGGCAGCAGCATTATAAAGATTATAAAGTCAAAGGTTTATTCAAACAGCTTGATCATGTATTGCCTGAACTGGAACTGGCGAATAAAGATCAGATTGATGACCATTTGGGCTGGATGACCGATACCTTTACCTTACGTGGCACAGTCACCAAACTCGACTATCAGCGTGGGCAAGCGGAAGATGGTGGCGTATTTGAGTATTACTACAAAACCTTTAACAGTCTGGGGATTTCGGCATTTATTTATTTTAGTGGCAGTTATTTCCCTGAAGAAAATATGCCTGCGGTGCTGTACCGTTTGAGTTTTAGCAAAGTCAAAGGGCGTTCTTGGAACAGTAGTGACATGCAACTCAAAGATGTCCCACCGATTTTATTTGCAGAGTGCTATGCCGACTATTTGGCTGTGGCGGCTGCATGCCGAGGTTTTGATCCTGAATGGCAAAAGAAAACCCCTTGGTAATCATCACTCGAACTCAATACGGAATTTGGTTTTTAGATCAATTGGATACGTGGAAATGTCATCTGCAACTGTCCGAGCCAAACTGTAGTTTGTAAAATTCTGTTTTTGCGAATTATTTTTTAGATGAAAAATTATTGCGAGTTTTGCAGTGAGGAGTGTTACTCCGCAAGATGGTTTCCTTGCGAAGCTTTGCTTCTCATTTTGCCGAAACAAAAGTAGATCGAACCGAAGGTTATGCTGATATTTGACCAAAGCCTTTAAGATTCCGAGTAGAAACCATCTTAAGTTAGAAAATTCATATTAATCATCATAGTGCTGACTTGATTTATTTGGGTCGGCATACAAAGCAATAGATCACAATAGAATTGGTTAAGTACATGACACAGCAACAGATTATTAAACAGAGTGCCGAGCAGCGTTTTCAGGAAGAACTGGACATTTTGACCCAAAATGATGGTGGTGCTGCCAAGCCATTGGGCTGGGTACGCTCACCTAAGGCTGTCCGTCAGTTTATTTTAGGCAATGAACAACTCAAGATCAGCCGTAAGTTTTTTGGGGATGATGCACTGGTCGATCGAGCCATTGTGACTTTACTGGGTAAACAGGGCTTGATGTTAGTAGGTGAACCAGGAACCGCCAAATCCATGCTCTCAGAATTACTGGCAGCCGCGATTAGTGATGATTCTGGTTTAACCATTCAGGGCACGGCAGGCACAACGGAAGATCATCTGAAATATTCATGGAACTATGCCTTGCTGCTTGCTGAAGGGCCGAATGAAAAGTCGCTGGTGCCATCGCCTGTGTATCAAGCCATGCAGCAAGGGAAGATTATACGTTTTGAAGAAATTACCCGCTGCCCGCCTGAAATTCAGGATGTACTGGTGTCGTTAATGTCTGAAAAAACCATGATGATTCCTGAGCTTGGGCAGCAAGGGCGAGTTTATGCCAAGGCAGGGTTTAATATCATTGCCACAGCCAACTTACGTGATCGTGGTGTGCATGAAATGTCTTCGGCACTCAAACGCCGTTTTAACTTTGAAACCGTTAAGCCCATTGCCGATGCTGTGTTTGAACGTGAACTGGTCTTTACTCAGTTGCAACGTGAATTGGGCGATTTGTCAGCACAGGTCAGTATTTCTGAATCGGTGATTGATCTGCTTGTGACGATCTTTCAGGAATTGCGTCAGGGAACCACCAAAGATGGTACCACCCTGAAAACTCCAGATGCGGTGATGTCAACCGCTGAAGCGGTGAATATTGCCTATGCTGCGGCATTGGAAGGTTATTACTTGGGAGATCAAAGTTTAAATGCTGCGGCGATTGCCAAACAGTTGATTGGCGTGGTGCTGAAAGATAACCCTGATGATGCCAAGCGCATGCGTTTTTATATGGACAATGTGGCGCGTGAACGTGCCAAGCAAGATGCAACATGGAAAGCCTTTTTTGATGCAGGTAAAACCTTCTGGCAATAAGCCTTGTGCGCTTTCTTCATCAAGTTCGTGTGATGCCTGTTGATGCAGGCAATCGCACGACCCAGTTTGCATCGGGTCTGTCATGGTTTGAGTTGACAGACCTTGCGACCCTGCCTTGGATATAGATCACACATGACTGACACCACTTTGCCTTCCCGTTTACAGCAAGCCCAACACTGGCAAAATCAGCTTGCTGAACGTGGCATTCATTTTCTTGCTGTTCGCCATCATAGCCCTGCCTGTGCCTATGCAACTTTACAGGCATTACAACAATTACAACCTGCCCATGTGCTGATTGAAGCCCCTAAATCATTCAATCCATTACTGAATGATTTGCAGCATCCTGACAGTCAGCCACCACTGGCAATTTTATGTCAGACTGAACTGAGTACGCCGAATCTAGTGCCAGAATCAGGCGCAGAGACGCCACAGAAATACTATCGCAGTGCTTATTTTCCATTTTGTGACTATTCGCCTGAATGGGTGGCGTTACGAACCGCTAAACAGATCAATGCACAGGTGGAGTTTATTGATTTGGCGTGGTCAAGTCAGGTCGCGCATGAACAGCAAGTCAGTCACACGCAATCATGGCAGGCGCAAAGTTTGCAGCAGGAGCGCTACTTGGCACATAGCCAGTATATTCAAGCACTGGCGAGCCGCCTGAATTGCCGTAACCATGATGAACTGTGGGATCATTTATTTGAACTGAAATCCAAGGCTGAACTGAGCCACTGGCAGCAATTTTTTGCTGAAGTGCAGCTCTGGTGCAGCATGTCACGACTGGACTATGAGCCGAGTGTGCTTGAGGCAGAAGCCTCACTGATCCGTGAACGCTGCATGTTGCAATCGATTTTAGACTGCCATACACAGGCGCAGGGAGATATTTGCATTATTACAGGTGGTTTTCATACCTTGGCACTGATTGAGGAGTTGGCAGGGCAGTTATTGCAAGACTCACCGAAGCCCCTGAAAAAGTTTAAATCTGCCGATCAGGAGGATCAGGCATGGCTGATCCGTTATAGTTTTGACCGTTTGGACGCCTTGAATGGTTATGCCTCAGGCATGCCATCCCCTGCATTTTATCAACGCTGTTGGCAGCAATTGAATACGCTGTCTGAACGGAGTGATGCCGAGCAACGTCAGCGTTTATGTATTGATGTCATTTCCGATTTGTCACAACAATTGCGTCAGCAGCAAGTTTTGGACAGCAGTTTTATTACCGTAAAGACCGCCAGTGAGCAGGCAGTGGGTTTGGCTGCCTTGCGTGAACATGCACTGATCAGCCGTTATGACCTGATTGATGCCTGCCAAAGCAGTTTTGTTAAAGGCAGTCTGGATGATGGGCAGCAGGCATTTCAACAGACGCTGATGCAGCTTTTGAGTGGGGCGAAGCTTGGACAAGTGGTTAGCTCGACCCAAACGCCACCGCTACTGGCGCAAGTGGAGGAACTTGCCAAAGCGCATCGTTTTAAACTGGATGATACCACCAGCAAACGCGCTAAACTCGATGTACTGCGTAATCCTAAACATCGTTTACGCAGTCGTTTTTTACACTTACTCAGTTTCTTGCAAGTAGGTTTTGCCCGACATCAGACAGGTCCTGATTTTCTGACAGGCGGGCAGTTACATTTACTGTTTGAAGAATGGGAATATGCGTGGACACCGCAAGTTGAAGCACGGCTGATTGAACTGTCTGCGGAAGCGGGGGATGTGCAGAGCTTAGCCATTCAACAATTGCTTCAATTGAAACAGCGTTTTTATGAGGCAGGTCAAGGACGTTCATCGCATCAGGCGGTGCAGTTGCTGCTGCGTGCTGCGGTGATGGGACTGCATCAGCAGATTCCTGCCTTGTTTGCCGAAGTGCAGCAATATTTACCCAATGACCCTGAGCTGTCTTCGGTGATTCAGTGCGGACAAAAGCTATTGAACTTATGGACAGGTAAAGATTTCCTCGGTTTTCGGCAACAGCCTGAACTCAAAGCCTTACTGCAATAGGTTTTGCTGAGTGCCTTATTTTTACTGGAACAACACAGCACACCTGCGCCTGAGCAACAGCAAGCTGTACTGCAACAGGTGTTGCAATTACGCGAATTGGCACAGCAGATTGAACGGATTCTAGATTGCCCTCAACAATTATTGAGTCAGCTTTATCAAAGTTTGCAGCGTTTGGATGTTGCATGGCAGAAAATTGATTTGTTGGCGGGTGGTCGAGATGCATTGGCATTTTTAGATGGGAAATATGCCGAGCAGGATTTACAGCAATCGCTGTTACAGCGTTTTGGCATCGGGGCAACTCCTGAACATGCGGTGCAATATTTGTCAGGCATTTTACAGGCTGCGCCCGAGTTGTTGCTGCATTATCGGGAATTGGGCGATTTGCTCAACCAACTGCTGAGCTCTTGGGATGAACAGACGTTTATTGCATTATTGCCCGATTTACGTTTTGCCTTTACCTATTTAAAGCCCAAAGAAACGGCACATTTTGCTGAACATATGGCACAGCTCAATCAAATGTCGAGCTTGAGTCTAACCGTGGTCAGCAGCGAAATTTCACAAACCGAAATGTTGCAAGGTGTGCAGCTCAATCAACAATTAGTGCAACTCCTTCAACAGCAACAATTAGAAATGTGGTTCACGCAGGAGGAGCAGGCATGAAGCAAGAATACGATACGGCTGCTCGTTGGCGCTTGGTGCTTGGGCGTTATAGCGACCGTGCCTTAAATCAGGTTCAGCTCGATGCTGAACAACTGCGGTTGGAACGCACATTGGATTATTTGTATAACCGTGAATATGACGGGCGTGGGCAAGTTGCAGGGCAGTCCCGTCATGGCTCACTGGACAATTCACAACTGACGGCGGTGAATTGGTTAAATAGCGCCCGCAAGCTCTTTCCACAAAGTACTTTTGAACGGGTGCAGACCCAAGCAATTGAGCGTTATCAGCTCGATGGTTTACTCAAAGATGCCAATACTTTGCAGCACCTTGAGCCGACTCCGCAGCTTGCCAAAGCTTTACTGAGTATGCGCGGGCGAATGAATAGCGAAACCCGTGACGCTGTGCGCGAGATTATTCGTCGTGTGGTCGAGCAAATTGTTGCCCGTTTGAAGGCAAATTTTGTCAATAGTATGCATGGACGCAAGCACCGTTTTCGCCGTTCATTGGTGGCGAATAGTCAAAACTTTGACTGGCGGCGTACCATTCAGGCCAATCTGAAACATTACAATGTAGATTTACAAAAACTGGTGATTCAGCAGCCATTTTTTAATGCGCGGGTACAACGACATTTGTCGTGGACGGTAATTTTATGTGTTGACCAAAGTGCCTCAATGCTAAGTTCGGTGATGTATAGCGCGGTCTGTGCCAGTATTTTAGCCAGTTTGCCTGCGGTGAAAGTACATCTGGTTTTATTTGATACCAATGTGGTCGATGTTTCACATCTTGCCAGTGATCCTGTGGAAGTTTTGCTGACTGCACAGCTTGGCGGGGGAACAGATATTGCCAAAGCGGTGAACTATTGTGAGCGTTTGGTGACTCAGCCGAATCGCACCATTTTTACCCTGATCAGTGACTTTGAAGAAGGCGGTTCGGTGGCGCATTTACTGGGGGGAATTAGCCGTCTGAGTAGTCAGCAGGTGAAGCTGCTTGGACTGGCGGCGCTGGATGAACAGGCACAGCCTGTGTATGACATGCAAATGGCCCAAAAACTCAGTGAACGTGGCATGTCTGTGGCTGCGCTGACCCCTGAACATTTTGCTGAATGGATGGCAGCGGTGATGCAATGAGCTGGAAAATTCAATATTTATCTTATGATCAGGACAGTCTGTCCACCTTTGCTAATGCGGGATTGGTGCGCCGTGCGTTAAAAGATATCGATGCCAATAAAGTCAGTTTGCAAGAAGAACAACCTGATCAGGTGTTGATTCAAAGTGATGGTCAGCAGGTCTGTTTGAGTGCAACAGGCTTACATCAGGCACAATGCTCTTGCCCTGCAACAGGTGCGTGTAAGCATATTGTCGCAGCGGTGCTGTGGCTACAGCAAAATCACAACAGTGTTATGACCACAGGCGAAAGTTTTTCAACCGAGGAAACAACCCATTCAGTGATTGAGGAAGCATCGCCTACGGTTGATGTCTTGGCGGAAATGTTGGCGCTTGATTTGGATCAGATTGCCAAGAAAATTGGGAAAGCTGCTGCGAAAAAAGCCATTCAGTGGGCACGACAATGGCAAAAGCACAGTATCAAGATCAGCATCGAAGCCTATCGGATTCGAGTACAGTTGCCTGAGTTAGATGAGCAAGTCAGTTGTCTGGCTGGGGCAGGTTTTGCAGGCATGCTGTCCGATGTGGAAAAAGATCAGCCAGCTTTGCACTTGGCGGCACTGAGCTTGGTGCAGTTTCAACATGGAAAAATCTGGCAACAACTGGAGTTGAGCGATCAGGAAAATCCCGCCTTGCTCAGTGACAGTGAGCGCCAGTTTATTCAGGAGCTACAGCAAGATCTGATTCAGTTATTACAACAGGGCTTGGCACATATTAGCAGCATGACTGCACGGCAGTTGCATTTACTTAATGTTTCTGCACGCAGTGAAGGTTTGCCCCGTTTGGCAGGTATGTTGCGTCAACTCAGTGGTCAGGTGAGTGCGTTAGTGCGCCGTGATGAACATGCCAATGAACGAGAAAGCCTGTGCTATATCGTACAAATGCTGAGTTATCTGCATCAGTTGCAGCACAGTCATGCTGAGCATTTGATTCAGTTACGTGGACAGTCAAGGCAGAGCTATCCACATGATCGCGAACAGGCAGATTTAGATTTATTACCGCTCGGGGCAAGATGGTGGCATACCCAAGGTGGTGCGCGCGGTTTAAGTTTGTATTTTTGGGAAATGCAGCAGCAGCGCCCAATTGATGTGACCATCGCCCGTGCTCAAGGGCAAGATTCTACCTTTGACCGTTATCGGGCTTGGGGGCAGCACAGTATTTGGCAACATACTGCCGAAAGTTTGATGCAGCGACATGTGCGCTTGTTGCAGCCACGGTTTTCTGAGCAGGGTCGTCTGTCTAGTTCAGGTTCAAGTCAGGCACAGACTCAGCTTGCCCAGTTAAGCTTGGAACATTATCAGCCGATTTTTGAGCAAGCCGCCTTTCAAGACTGGCAACAATTACAGCAACACTGGCAAAGCCAAATGCAATCTGTGGAAGGTTTAGCACAACAGGTGTTATTGAAGATTGCCCGTTGTGACTCGCCTCAGGTCGATGAAATTGAACAGTGTTTGTGGTGGTCAGTTTACGATACTGCGGAGAATGTTTTGCAGCTACGTTTGGACTGGAACACGCAAAGTCTGGAACGTATCCGTAAACTGGAACGCTTGTGTCTTGAACCTGAAAAAATTGTTGCGGTGTTTGCATCATTATCAGTTCAGTCACACCAGTTGCGTTTAACGCCGATCAGCTTGTTTTTAGATGTGGTTCAGCCTAGACAAGTGTTATTTCAACTTGATTTTGATGCTGTACCGCATCAGAAAAAAACGCTGAAAGACAGTATAGTTGGGCGAATTGAGCAATTGCTCGCCAAGAAAAAGCAACATCAACAGCACGGTCAACTACAGCAAACTTTGGCTCAGCGTTTATGCGAACCTGTGCTTGATGTACTGTGCAGTTTAAGCAGTTCAGGGAGTTTATGGTTGACCGACTCGCAGCGCCAAATTTTGCAAGATCAGCAACAACTGGCACAACAAGCGGGCATGTCATTGCTACAACAGCAATTGGCACAGACACTTGCCAGACCTAAGTTGACCATCGATCACCTAATTCGTCTGGTCTATCTCTGTGACATGGCGATGCGGATGCAGGTGAGTTTACCGATTTATATTGCAGATGAAGCGGCATAAAAGGATGAATCGGCAGCTGAAATACAGCTTTCAGTCGCCGATTTGTTATACAGTCAGATCAATTCGAAAAAAAAATTGTGTTTTAAATAAGCAGCGTAAAAAAAATATATCGAAAAAATAAAGACTTCATGAAAATTCGTTTACATAATCCTGATTCTTGATCTAGCTGATTTGGGCTTTTCACAGTAGAATATGCGCTCTCTCTAAGTCACATTGCGGTAACGTCATTAACGACAAGCCCGTGGAGCCAAAATCAACATGTTTATCGTGGCCGGTGCCTCAGCGCATTCTTCTTTTAAGAAAACTCAACTATTATCACGTTTGACGTCAATTAGTTCTGTTCAGTCTTTTGATAGCCAGTGGGTTTATCTGTTTGATCAAGCGCTCAACGAGCAGCAATATCAGTCAGCTTTACAACTTTTAAATGATGGTCAGTCTTTCGAGTTACGCCAAGCGGCAGCCGATGAAATTCAAATCTTGGTGACTCCACGTGTTGGGACAATTTCACCATGGTCGTCTAAAGCAACCGATATTTTCCAAAACTGTAATACCCCTGTACACCGTTTAGAGCGTGGTCTTTTATTTACGCTAAAAGGTGTCAGCGACGTTTCTCCTGCGGTGAAACAAGTATTGCATGACCGCATGACTGAGACTGTATTTGCACATTTAGATGATGCTCAAGCACTTTTCTCAGAAACTGCACCAAAGCCATTGAACTCAATTGATATTTTGGGGCAAGGCAAAGAAGCACTGGTTAAAGCGAACCAAGAGTTTGGTTTTGCATTGTCAGAGCAAGAAATTGATTATCTGACTGCGGCTTTCACAAAATTGGGTCGTAACCCGAACGACATCGAATTGATGATGTTTGCTCAAGCCAACTCTGAGCACTGCCGTCATAAAATCTTTGGTTCAGAATGGACAATCGATGGTGAAAAACAACCATTGTCTTTGTTCCAAATGATTAAAAATACCTATAAAGAATCACCGAATGACGTGTTGTCGGCATATAAAGACAATGCTTCGGTGATTGTCGGTTATGACACCATGCGTTTTTATCCAAAACAAGACGCAGAAACAGGTCATTACATCTATAAATACAAGAGCCAAGCGGCTCATATTTTGATGAAAGTGGAAACCCACAACCACCCAACTGCCATTTCTCCATTTGCAGGTGCGGCAACAGGTTCGGGCGGTGAAATCCGTGATGAAGGCGCGACAGGTCGTGGTGGTAAGCCAAAAGCAGGCTTAACAGGCTTTACCGTATCTAACCTGAACATTCCTGGTTTTGAACAACCTTGGGAAGAGAACTACGGTAAACCTTCACGTATGGCATCGCCATTACAAATCATGATCGAAGGCCCTTTGGGCGGTGCAGCGTTTAACAACGAATTTGGTCGTCCAAACCTAAACGGTTATTTCCGTACATTTGAACAAAACGTGAATGGTGAAGTGAAAGGCTTCCATAAGCCAATCATGATTGCAGGTGGTTACGGTAATATTCGTCCTGACCATGTCGAGAAAGATGCGATTCAACCAGGTGATTTACTGATTGTACTTGGTGGTCCAGCCATGTTGATCGGTCTTGGCGGTGGTGCTGCATCTTCTGTAGATAGCGGTACCATGGGTGAAAGCCTTGATTTTGCTTCGGTACAACGTGAAAACCCAGAAATGGAACGCCGTTGCCAAGAAGTGATCGATACCTGCTGGCGCTTGGAAGATGCTAACCCAATCGTGTCTGTACATGACGTGGGTGCGGGTGGTTTATCCAATGCTATGCCTGAACTGGTGAATGATCACGAGTTAGGTGCAGTGTTGAACTTACGTAAGATTCCATCGCTTGAACCTGGGATGTCTCCAATGGAGATCTGGTCAAACGAAGCGCAAGAGCGTTATGTTTTGGCGATTCGCCCAGAATCTTTGGCACAGTTTGAATCGATTTGTGCGCGTGAACGCTGTCCGTTTGCTGTACTAGGTGAAGCGACAGAAGCACGTCACTTAACTGTTGAAGATCCATTATTTGAGAACAAGGCAGTCGACATTCCAATGCAAGTGATGTTGGGTGGTACGCCACGTATGCAACGTTCTTACGAAACTATCGAACGTCAAGGCGACGATTTCGATGCTGCTCAAGTCGACTTAAAAGATGCGATTTTCCGTGTCTTGAAAAACCCGACCGTTGCATCTAAATCATTCTTGATCACCATCGGTGACCGCTCAATTACAGGAATGGTTGCGCGTGATCAAATGGTTGGTCGCTGGCAGGTTCCTGTTGCTGATGCAGCAGTCACCACCACAAGCCTTGAAGGTTACACAGGTGAAGCAATGGCAATGGGCGAACGTCCACCTGTTGCATTGCTTAACCCAGCAGCATCTGCACGTTTGGCTGTTGCTGAAGCCATTTCAAACATCATGTGTGCCAACATTGAACAGATTAGCGACATTAAATTGTCTGCGAACTGGATGGCAGCAGCAGGTCAGCAAGGTGAAGACCAAGCTTTGTTTGAAGGTGTAAAAGCGATTGGTATGAAAATGTGCCCAGCGTTAGGCATTGCAATTCCAGTCGGTAAAGACTCGCTTTCAATGCGTACTACTTGGAATGATGATGGTGTCGATAAAGCCGTCACTTCACCAATGACAGGGGTCATTACTGCATTTGCACCTGTTTTAGATGTTCGCAAAACATTGACTCCAGAATTGAAACAACTGGATGATTCAGTACTTGTGCGTATTGATTTGTCAAAAGGTCAGTTCCGTTTAGGCGGTTCGATCCTTGCACAAGTGTATAAAGCAATCGGTTCGGTTACTCCAGATGTCGATAGCTTCGATGACTTCAAAGCATTCTTTGCATTGATTCAGGACTGGAACAATCGTGGTCTGATTCAGGCTTACCATGACATCGGTGATGGTGGTTTGTTGGCAACTGTTGCTGAAATGATGTTCACTTCACGCCTCGGTGTGGCTTTGGAAAACCAAAGCACTGAAAGCTTGTTTGCTGAAGAAATTGGTGCAGTGGTACAAATCAAAGCAGCAGATTGGGCTGCACTTGAAGCTGAAGTTGCGGCATCAAGTTTGAAAGATGCAATTGCGGTTGTCGGTCAAGTCAACAACAGCGATCAGTTAAATGTGAATGGTTTGACTTTAGAACGTGTTGAATTACAACAGGCATGGACAGAAGTTTCACATCAAATCCAGCGTTTACGTGATAACTCTGAAACTGCGGATCAAGAGTTTGCGTTGATTGCTGACAAAAACCACAAAGGTTTGATTGCACAACCAACGTATGACTTGAATGAACCTGTTGAAGCACCATTCTTGAACCTTCGCCGTCCAAGCATGGCAATCTTGCGTGAACAAGGTGTCAATGGTCAGATTGAAATGGCAGCTGCATTTGACAAAGTTGGCTTTAACACCGTCGATGTTCACATGAGTGATTTACTTGCAGGTCGTGTTGATCTAAATGACTTTGAAGGCTTGGTGGCTTGTGGTGGCTTCTCTTACGGTGACGTGCTAGGCGCTGGTGGTGGTTGGGCAAAATCAGTATTGTTCAATGCAAAACTGCGTGATCAATTTGAGAAATTCTTTAACCGTCAAGATACATTCACTTTAGGTGTGTGTAACGGCTGTCAAATGATTTCACAACTTGCACCGCTTATTCCAGGTGCAGAAGCTTGGCCTCGTTTCCACCGTAACACATCAGAAGTGTTTGAAGCACGTGCAGTGAACGTCCGTGTCGAAAAATCAGCGTCTGTGTTGTTGCAAGATATGGAAGGTTCGATTTTGCCAATCGCTGTTGCACATGGTGAAGGTCTTGTTGTTGCAAGTGCTGAGAACTTGGCAAGCTTGCAAGCAGGCAACCAAGTGACGTTACGTTATGTCGACAGTCATGGTCAGCCAACGCAGCATTATCCGTTGAACCCGAACGGTTCACCAGATGCGATTACAGGTGTAACCTCTAAAGATGGTCGTGCAACGATTATGATGCCGCACCCTGAGCGTAACTTCCGTGCGATTCAACATTCTTGGTCGCCTGAGGGTTGGACTGAAGATGGTGCATGGTTACGTATGTTCCGTAATGCACGTAAATTTATTGGTTAATCATTGATTTAGCTAAGTTAAGAAGCCACCGCAAGGGTGGCTTTTTTGTTGCCTTAAAATCTGTTTATACTGAGTATTCAATCAAATAGATAAAATTGCATTTATGCATATTTATAAATTTAGTTATGACTCTAGACAGGATGCTTTAAATAGTTTGGCAAATTATTATCAAATATCAGTCGACATTCTAAGGTCAAAACTTAGTGATATTTTTAATTATATGAATAATTTGGATACGCAAGGTTTTTATCAGGAATATATGGATAATGGAATGATGTTGGTAGAGATCATGTATTTATTGAATCCAAATTTAAGAATAACTGATGATTTAAAAATTCGAATTAGTTTTTATCACCGTTGTATAACAAATGGGCAGCAATCTTGGTTTGAAGATGGATTGCTCAACAGTGTAGATGGTATAGCAAGTTTTATGCATAAAGTCACTGCTCTAGTGCCAGAGATCAAGAATATGAACATTCGTATTGAGTCCTTACAAAACATTATTCGAGAAAAAGGTTTCAACGAGGAAAAATCTGAAATTGATGGTATCAATGGCTTTTATCGACTTAAAGATGCAAAATCTTCTATAGTTTTAGATGATAAAGCAATAACAAAGAGCGGGGCTAATGCTGGAAGAGGGAAAACCATCCCATCTTCACAGATTGAAAAGATTATTTATCTAAATAGAGAGTAATAATGCTCAAACTCATCTATTACGTTCCTGAAAGCCATCTTGAATCAACCAAACAAGCCATTTTTGCTGCAGGTGCAGGTGGCATCGGCAACTATGAACAATGTGCGTGGCAAGTGAAGGGCATTGGACAGTTTAAACCTGTGAAAGGTGCAGACCCATTTTTAGGGCAACTTGATCAGCTCGAACAACTTGAAGAGTGGCGTGTAGAAACCATTGTTCCTGAAGCACAAGCCAAGCAGGTTGCTCAAGCGTTGCAAGCCAGTCATCCGTATGAAGAGCCTGCTTTTGAATTTATTCAAATGGTTGATGTTTAGTATTAAAGTGATCAAGATGCCATCTTGTAATTTATTTTTGATCTAGGGCTGAATGTTTGCTGAATCCTACTTTTGTTTTGGCAAAAGTAGGCAAAACCATTGTCATCAGCAAAACTCGGCAGAGTTCATCATTTCATTAAACTGATCGCAGAAACTTTACGCTGCGATATTCAGTCTGCCTCGAACAGTTGCTGATGACTTTGGCGCGTATCAAATTGCTGCGAGTAGCTAAAAGCGTTGGATTAAACCTTTTGCACAAATAGCTCACGCTCAAAACGATACTGCGGGAAAAACACCCCATCTTCAGCACGTTCACCTGCACCGATCACCATCACAGGGTATTCCTCATCACTGAGCTGTAAAATTTTACGCACACGTGGCTCATCAAAACCTTCCATCATGCAACTGTCAAAACCATAAGCACGAAGTGCAAGAACTAAGTTTTCACAGGCAAGGGCAGTGCTTTTCACAGCCCAAAGTTGACGATCCGCAGGACTAAACGCAGTGACAGGCAGCGGTGTAAATTGACGAACAACGCTAAATGCCAGTTTCTTGGCATTGCCAAGAGTATTCAAAAATCCTGTGCGGTAGTTATATCCAATAAAACGATAATACTGTTGCACCGCTTTTGGCGTTTTAGGCATCGGGAAATGACTGAGATTTTTCTTTGCCATTTCATCAATACGATCCGTACGTGCTACGCAAACAATCAGTTCAGATGCAGTTCGAGCAGCCAATTGTCCCATACAGGCTTTGACCAGTTGTGCTTTCTTCTGGCTCGATTGAACGACATAAAACATCCACGGTTGTAGGTTGGATGAACTAGGAGCAAGCATTGCCCAGTCGAGGCATTGATCTAAAACTTCAGCAGGAATCGGGGTGTCGGTAAATTTACGTACCGAACGGCGGCTTTCAACCACTTTTTTAAATTGATTGACATCAATATCAGTCGGTGCAGCTTCGTGGTAACGCGTTTTTGTAAGATCTGAGGTGCTCATATTTGATTATCGCTCAACAAGATCACAGCATTATCGGCAATTTAGAAAAAACTTGCATGTGATATTTTGTTGTAAAAACAGCAGATCTCAGGATTAGACCTGCTGTAGAAATATTTTAGTTAAATCTTGAAAAGTCGGTTGTGCGCTTTTCTAAGAACGCATTGACTGCTTCATGGAGTTCAGGGGATTTAACCCGTTGCATGAAAATTTCAGCTTCTTCATCAATCCACTTCAAGATTTCAGGTAGATTCTGCTTCATCAGTGCTTTGGTTTGTTTGAGTGAAGCAATCGGAAGTTTTGCCATGGTTTTTGCAGTTTGATCAGCAAAATCATAAACATCTCGGTGTTCTTTCAATGCCATTAAATGATAAGGCGCATGCATATGTTCACTCGAGAATACCTGATTAATCAAGCCAAATTTTTCTGCGGCATGTGCATCAAATTTTTGTGCAGTAAAGAGCAGTGCTGCTGCATGATGATAGCCGACCTGTTGTACCAGTAATTTACTTGCGCCGCCCTCAGGAGAAAGCCCTAGACTGACAAATGGTAATTGGAACACCGCAGATTCATCTGCAAAAGCCAAATCTGCATGTAGTAATAAAGTTACCCCAATCCCAATCGCCACACCTTTCACTGCAACAATTAAAGGTTTAGAAAATTTAGCGGCTGATTTAAGTAAAACAAATGGGGGCTGTTCTGCTGCGGGTGTTGCATCGGGTTGCTGCATGGATTCGAGAAAGTCCTGCATGTCATTGCCTGCAGTAAAGTCATCGCCAGCACCACGCAGAATGACAACACGGACTTCATCACTGTTATCGGCTTGATCGAGTGCCTGAGCAATCCATAAATACAACCCACTATAAATCGCATTTTTGGCAATGGCACGGTCAATGGCTAAAGTCAGCACACCATCTTCGAGGACTGCCTGTAAATGCTGATGAGTTTGAGTTAAACAAGTGAGCGTCATTTTTCATGTCCTTTATTTCAGTATTTCGTGATTTTCACATGGTAAATTGTTATGCTTCACGATGATTCTTTATCATTACACTTCACCATCCCTTGGTTTAATTATTGCTATCCTATGATGTATCACTTTGATTATCTTGTTTTCATTGGGCGTTTTCAACCATTTCATCTGGCACACATGCAAACCATTGAGATTGCATTGCAACAAAGCCACAAAGTCATTATTGCTTTAGGTTCGGCTCAATCAGAACGCAGTATTAAAAACCCGTTTCTGGCGCAAGAACGTGAACAGATGATTTTGTCGAACTTTTCTGAGGAAGATCAACAACGTATTGTTTTTGTGCATGTTGTCGATGTTTATGATGATCAGAAATGGGTGAAGCTGGTCAAAGATTTGGTTGCTGAAAAAACGCCTGCACAAGCCAAGATTGGACTGATTGGTCACTTTAAAGATGAGTCGTCTTATTATTTAGAATTATTTCCAAACTGGACGTTGGTTGAACTGGAAAGTTTGAAAGATTCGATTTCTGCGACACCGATGCGGGAAGCGTATTATCGTGGTGAAATTCAGACGCAATATTTCCCACAAGGCACGATTGAGTTTCTAGAGAAATTTCAAACCACGCCAGTTTATGCAGAGTTACAGCGACGCTTTGCAACTCAGGATAGTCATCATTTTTAAGAAATAGCTAGCGCACAGGCTAGCTATAATTTGTTAGGCTGCTTTCAAGGCTTTTAAATCAGCAAGAACTTGTTCTGCATGCCCCGCAGCTTTAACTTTACGATATTCTTTAACGAGCTTGCCGTTATGGAAAATAAAGGTTGAGCGTTCAATGCCCATCACCTTTTTGCCATACATATTTTTTTCTTTAATCACATCAAAATGCTGGCAGAGTACTTCTTCTTTATCGCTAATCAGTTCAATTTTTAATGCCTGTTTTTCAGTAAAGTTCTGATGTGATTTAACCGAATCACGAGAAATACCAAAAATTGTTGCACCTTGTTCTGTAAATTGATCTTGGATGCATGAAAAATCAACGGCTTGAGTGGTACAACCTGGGGTTGAGTCTTTTGGATAAAAATAAACAATCAACCATTCAGATTTCACTTCAGCTAAGTTGATATCCCCTGTTGTTGTTGGAAAGGTTTGATTTGGAAGTTGGATACTGTCTGTCATGTTCAATCCTTAAATGGCATGATGTTCTAATGTGAGTGGTAAAAATGCATAATTTTCGTGATAGAGAATATCACCTTTGCACATTGAAAGTGGTGTTTTGAAGATCGGTCCATCAATCACTGTGGTGTGAAATTCACCTGCTTCACCACAAGGATCAATACCACGCGCACAGAGTTCATCCACATATTCAGAGGTTAAGACTCGCCCGAGGTCTTCGGCTTTCATACCTAGATTGAGATTTACGGTAACAATCACACTGTGAAAACCCAAGTTAATCAATTCGTGAATAATCTCTAAACGTGGTTTTTGCCAGAGTGGCATGCACAGTTGAAGCTGGCTTTTATCGCAAACGGATTGGTTCCATTCGGCATGACCGAGTAAGTCAATATCACCCGTCACCAGAACTTCTGCACCCAGTGCTTTTTGCTGTTCAAGAAGCTGAATAAACTGTGCTTCATAACTTTGCCATGTTGCTGAAGCGGTTAAAATCGGCAGTCCAATCGCTTCAGCCTGCGCATGGATAATTTCAAGTGACATACCATGTGAGCGTGACTTTTGCCCATTTTCTTCAAGCATGACGATTAAACCAATCGCTTCGCCCATCTGCATAGCTTGATAGAGGGCGAGAGTACTGTCTTTACCGCCACTGTAAGAAGCGACAAATTTTTTATCTTGAGCATTGCTGTTCCAAGCGTGGTGTATATTCAAGTTTTCTGTTTCTAATGTCATGCGTTGTTCCATAAAAAAACTAGCCACATTGTGGCTAGTTTATTGAATCACTCAGTGGTGATGTCTTATTTCTTTTTCTCTGCTGCTTGAGCATTTTTCATTGCTTCTTCAGACAATGATTTTAGTTTTGAAGTCAGCTGAGGACCAAAGCAAGATTGGATTGCTTTGTTTTGCTGTTGAATGAAAGGAAGTGAGCTTGGGCTTTTCTTTTGATTCACAGTACTGATAATTTGCCATTCTTGTGCTTTAGTCAAACGACCTTCAGCATCGACTTGGCAAGTACAAAACTTATCTGCTTCCGCAGCAGTCAGTTTGCCACCTTTACCTGCACTTTCTTTACAGTTACCAATTAACGTACCACGCACGTTCGTACTTTTAGATGGGTCTTGTGCTGCATGAGAAACTGTTGCAGTGAATGCAAGTGCAGAAAAAAGAGTAGAAACAATCAGTTTTGAATTTAAAAATTTCATAAAACCTGCCTTTTATTGAGGTATATAACGTGTTGGATCTGCAACACCTGCCTGAACAAAGCCTTCTTTACGTAAGCGGCAGCTATCGCATTTACCACAAGCACGTCCTTGGTCGTCTGCTTGGTAGCAAGAGACTGTTTGACTGTAGTCTACACCATGTTCAAGACCGAGACGTATTATATTCCCTTTAGATAAATGTAACAGAGGTGTTTCAATTTTAAGTGGTTTTCCTTCAACGCCTGCTTTGGTTGCAAGGCTTGCAAGGTTGGCAAAAGCCTCAATAAATGCAGGTCGGCAGTCAGGATAACCTGAGTAATCTACAGCATTTACGCCAATCACAATGGCTTCAGCAGAGAAAACTTCGGCTGCCGCAAGGGCATAAGACAAGAAAATAGTGTTACGTGCTGGAACATAAGTTACAGGAATACCTTCTTGTGCTTGTTCAGGGACAGCAATGTTATGGTCAGTCAGTGCTGAGCCACCGAGATTGCCTAAATCAATATTGATAATGCGATGTTCTACACCCGAACGCTTAGCCAATGCTTTGGCTGCATCAAGTTCGGTGCTTGAGCGCTGACCATACTGAAAGCTGAGGGCAATACATTCATAGCGTGCTTGCGCCCAAGCTAAACAAGTAGTTGAGTCTAAGCCACCAGATAATAAAACTATGGCGCGTGGGCGCATATTCATTCTCCAAAAAAGTTAATTAACGACCTGTTTCATCTTGCCACAACAGTTTATGCAGTTGTAACTGAAAACGAACAGGGAGGTGATCATCTAAAATCCACTGAGCCAAGTCACGCGCAAAACGTGGCAATTTGGCATTACCTTTCTCGACAGCAAAAGCAGGGGAGAACCAAACGGTACTGACTTTTTGGTCGAGCTGATACTCTGCAACTTGTTGCTTTGACCATTCATAATCTTCGCGATTACAAATCACAAATTTGATCTGATCTTTGGCGGTCAGTAAGTCTAGATTGCTGAGTAAATTGCGGTGTGCTTCACCCGAAGTTGGGGTTTTTAGATCAAGAACCTTAGAAACGCGCGGATCAACTTTGCTGACGTCAAGCGCGCCACTGGTTTCTAAAGAAACTTCAAAACCCATCTCACATAAGCGATCGATAAGTGTGATGCAGTTAGGCTGAGCCAGTGGTTCGCCACCTGTCACGCAAATATACGGGGTTTGATAAGATTGAGCAGTTTCAATGATTTTATCTAAAGACCAGCGCTCACCACCCTCAAAGGAATAAGTCGTATCACAATAGGTACAGCGCAGAGGGCAACCTGTTAAACGGATAAAAACCGTTGGTAGTCCTGCGGTATTCGCTTCACCTTGTAGTGAATAGAAAATCTCGGTAATACGTAAACCTGCGGCAGGATCAGTCACAGGGATTTGAGAGGAGCGAAGCGGATTCATAGTAAAGTAACCATGGTATTTTAAAAAACAAAAATCTCTACGATTTTACAACCGTAGAGACGAGGAGCGATGGACGCTCCGAGGAACGGTTTAAGTTCCGCAACAGTGTCGAGATTACTCGTCGCGAAGCAAATCGTTCAAGCTAGTTTTTGCACGAGTTTGCGCATCCACTTTTTTCACGATGATTGCAGCGTATAGGCTGTAAGTACCGCATTTAGATGGAAGGCTACCCGCAACAACCACAGAACCTGCTGGTACGCGACCGTAATGGATTTCGCCAGTTGCGCGGTCATAAATCTTGGTTGATTGACCAATGAACACGCCCATTGAAATTACAGAACCTTCTTCAACGATCACGCCTTCAACGATTTCAGAACGTGCACCGATGAAACAGTTGTCTTCAATAATGGTTGGGTTTGCTTGAAGTGGTTCAAGAACACCACCAATACCAACACCGCCAGACAAGTGAACGTTTTTACCGATTTGTGCACATGAACCTACAGTTGCCCATGTATCAACCATTGTACCTTCATCAACATATGCACCGATGTTCACATAAGATGGCATAAGGACAACGTTTTTCGCTTGGAAGCTACCACGACGTGCAACTGCTGGTGGTACAACACGTACGCCAGCGGCTTTAAATTGTTCTTCAGTCCAACCTTTGAATTTAGTGTCAACTTTGTCGTAGAAACGAAGGTCGCAAGATTCGATTGGTTTGTTATCATTGAGTTTGAATGATAAAAGTACCGCTTTTTTCAACCATTGGTGAACAACCCACTCACCATCAATTTTTTCTGCAACACGAAGGCTACCGTTGTCTAAACCTTGAATCGCTTGCTCAACAGCATCACGAACTTCAGCAGGACAGTCTGCTGCAGTAAAGTTGGCACGGTTTTCAAAGGCTTGTTCAATAATTGTAGCAAGTTCAGACATATGCTAATCCCAAATTACGCTCAAAAAATTACAGCGATTTTACACTAAAAATAAAGTCATGCGATTGAAAAAATAGCAAAACAGTCAAGATTTCAGGAAAAGCAAGTTCGACAGTTAAATCCAACTCATGAAATGCTGCTATTGATTTGGTTATTTTATGTATATAAGCTAAAATTTAACTATTTGATTTTTAATATATTTCATTAAATATTTTGAAAAACTGTATCAAACAATAACATAAACCCTGCAAATTCAGCATAAAAAACGTATGAAAAAAAGCCACTTTTAACTCTAGTATGTCCAATCATAACTGCAAGACTGTCAGTGAAAATTCACGATTTGTTAGGAGACATCTCAATGAAAAAATTTCAAAAGATTTTGGTTGCCTCAACACTGTTTTCCATTGCAGGGGTTGCTTTGGCAGATGAACCTGTGATTACAGAACCCGGCAATACTTATAAAACCTACTTGCCGACTTCCGTACGTGCTGAAGTAGGTACAACAGGTTATGGCGGTGCATTGACTTGGGATGTAAACCCTTATGTTGGTGTAAGTTTGGGTTATAACGGTGGAGATATTAATTGGCGTAATGATATTAAAAGTCATGGAACCAAATACGATCTCGATCAGGACAATAACAATAACGTCTATTTAAACGCAGAAATGCACCCTTGGGGAGCAAGTCAGAATGCCTTTGCTAAGTCCGTTTATGTGGCGGCAGGGGCAGCATATTTGGACAATGACTATAAACTGACTTCACAGTCTAGCAATGGCAATGTCACCGTCAATGACACTAAATACAACATTGACGGCAATATTACAGGCAAAATGAAGTATAAAAATGATATTGCGCCGTATGTCGGAATTGGTGCTCGTCCAATGCTGAGTGAGCACTGGGGTGTATTTGGAGAAATTGGTGCTTACTACACAGATAATCCAACTGTAACACTGGCATCGGATGCAACTGTCAATTCTGGTGGCAGTAATGCCCAATTTCAAAGTGATTTAAAAGCACAGGAAAATAAAATTGCCAATGATGATAAATACAAGTGGTTGCCATCTGCCAAAGTGGGTGTGACCTACCGTTTCTAAGATGACCTGAAATAAAAATGCCATCATCTGATGGCATTTTTTGGAATAATCAAATCTTATCGTAATTTAGCGAGCCAATTTCCTAGTGTTTGAACAATCTGCACCAAAATCAGTAAAACAATCACGGTTAAAATAATGACGCTACTGTCAAAACGTTGATAGCCATAAGAAATAGCCAAATCACCGATACCACCCGCACCGACTGCACCTGCCATAGCGGTTGCACCAATCAAACTGATGGTGGCAGTCGTCATATTTAAAATGAGCGAACTACGCGCTTCAGGCAAAATAAACTTAAAAATGATTTGCCAAGGCGTTGCACCCATCGATTGTGCCGACTCAATAATACCTTCATTGACTTCAAGCAATGAGGTTTCAATAAGTCGCCCCATATATGGGCCAACATAAATAGTGAGGGGAACAATCGCCGCCCAAGTCCCAATTGAAGAGCCAACCAGCCACTGAGTAAATGGAATCACAGCAATCAGCAGAATAATAAATGGCAAAGAGCGTAAGGCATTCACAATCGGGTTAATAATATGATAAACCACAGCATTCGGGAGAATTCCCTCAGGGCGAGTCACCAATAATACAATCGCCTGAATAAGTCCCCAAATCCCACCAAAAATCAGTGCAAAGAACACCATTTGGAAAGTTTCTTGCAATGCTGTAACGAACTGATCAATGCTCAGAGAACTATGCCAAAATGGCTGAGTCACTTCAGTCAACCATTGTACAATCCAATCTCTCATGATTGTACTCCTTGTTGACGGACTTCAATCCCTTGTTGCTTTAAGTAATCAGTCGCTTGGGCAACAATCACCGCATCACCTAAGATTTGTACAAACATTTGACCAATCACCGTACCATCAATTTCAGTCATATTTGCAAATAGAATATTCAAACTAATATCAAACTGTTTGATCATGGCTTGAATGACAGGTTGCTGTGCCGACTGTCCCAAGAACTGCAAACAGTAAATGCTATGCTCATGTTGATGTTCAAGCTGTTTCAGAATATTACTTGGCAATTGTTGCTGTAACACAGTTTGAATAAAGTTCTTTGTAGTCGGTTGCTGTGGTCGACTGAATAGATCGACTGTTTTACCTGTTTCAATGACTTTACCCAACTCCATAACTGCAACATAATCACAGACGCTTTCAATTACGTCCATTTCATGTGTGACCATGACAATTGTAATATTTTGTTCTTTATTGATTTTCTTCAATAAGTCTAAAACAGACTGTGTGGTTTGTGGGTCAAGAGCAGAGGTTGCTTCATCGCATAGTAAAATTTTGGGATGATTTGCAAGCGCACGTGCAATCCCGACACGTTGTTTTTGACCGCCAGAAAGTTCGTCAGGGTAAGCTTTCTTTTTATGACTGAGGTCAATAAAAGAAAGCAGCTCATCTAAACGTGCTTGACGTTTTTCCTTACTGACGCCCAGTAATTTCATTGGCATTTCAATATTTTCTGCAACCGTCTTGGTTTCAAGCAAATTGAAATGCTGGAAAATCATACCAATATTGGCACGCTCTTGACGTAATGTACGCGCATCCAATGCAGTAAAGTCTTTCCCGTTAATAATGACCTGACCTTCGGTTGGGCGTTCCAACAGATTAATCAGGCGAATTAAGGTACTTTTACCTGCACCACTATAACCAATAATCCCGAAAATACTTCCTTCAGGAATATCGAGATTGATTTGGTCAAGCGCGCGCAGCGTTTGCCCTTTAAGCTGATAGTGCTTTGAAATGTTTTTAAATTGAATCATGGGGTCAAAAACTATACTAAAAAGAAAAACAGGCAAAGAAACATACTTTGCCTGTTCATTTACATCTATCTTACTGTTTGTTTTCAGTAAAGTAGCTGACTGGTTTGTTTACATCAATTTTTGTACCGCCAAATTTCTCATCAATGAATTTTTTCACTGCTGGCGTATGGTACAAGTCACCTAATTTTTTCAAAATAGGATCATTTTCACGACCTGCTGCAGTTGCAACAAGGTTGACATAAAGTTTTGTTGATTGGTCAGCTGGTTCGTAGAACAAAGCATCTTTAAGTACGTTTAAGCCACCTTCCATTGCCAAGGTATTACCAAGAACAATCGCATCAACGTCATTTTTCACACGTACTGCGGTTGCCATTGGAATTGGTTTAAGTTGTAGATGTTTTGGATTTTCTACAACATCATTGGTCGTACCTTGGATTGGGTTAAAGTCAGCTTTTAGCTTCACTAAACCCGCAGTTTGCAATAAAGATAAAGCACGTGCTTCATTTGCTGCATCATTTGGAATTGCAATAGTTGCATTGCTTGGGAATTGATCCACTTTTTTGTATTTGCTTGAGTAAATACCCATTGGTTCAATATAAGTTGTTGAAACTGCTGCAACTTTAGACTTGCTTTCAGCATTGTAAGCAACCATATAGTTATATGATTGGAATGCATTGGCATCGACTTCTTTATTTGCAGTTGCATTATTCATGGCTACATAGTCAGTGAAGTTTTTCACTTCAAGCTGAATACCTGCTTTTTTAGTTTCAGGTAATGTCGCGATAAATTGCCAAACATCAGTATCTGAACCTGTCGATGCAAGAACGATTTTTTGTGGTTGATTGGCATCGGCAGCTTTGGTTGTGCTGCTTTGTTCAGGTGCATTTTTACTGCAACCTGCGGCAAGAAGTACGCTTGTACCTAAAGCAATACTCAATAGTTTTTTCATGAGGTGTGTGTTCCTAATCAATAATAGTTAGTGATTTGGATAAAACCACTAAACGGCTGATCTAACAGTCGTTGATCTATCGCCATGTGCAGCAAACCGCTGAAGTCAACAGGGAGACTGGAAATAAAAACGATGTTGGTACTTGTCTGAACAAATATCTAAGGTCAGACACAGCATAGATCAGTTACATCGGTGTGAAATTGTGCTCATGATACCAAGAAAACAAAATGCACAATAGGGGAGCATATAGAATCTGTATGGTGCACGATTGATTTTCATTGAAATATTTTCACAAAAGTGTATCTGAGCAAGATTGCTGGCAGTATAAAGAGTTGTATTTACCGCGCAAAACAATAAAAAACACAAATCATATGAAAATTTATGGTAAAGGCTATAAAAATAAAACGCTCTCGAAAGAGCGTTTTTACTTAGAAAAATGAGAACTTATGCTTGTTCACGTGCAATTGCGCGGTAACCGATATCGCTACGGTATTGCATGCCGTTAAATGTGATTTGACCACACACTTCTAAAGCATTGACTTGAGCTTCAAGCACGCTATCACCTAATGCAGTGACGCAGAGTACACGACCACCTGAAGTGATGACCTGACCTTTGTCATTGCTTGCAGTGCCTGCATGGAACACTTTTATGCCTTCAGGAGATTGACCTAAACCAGAAATCACATCGCCTTTACGCACGCTTTCAGGGTAGCCTTCAGCCGCTAGAACGATACCAATTGATTTACGTTCATCCCACTGTGCTTCGGCAGGCAAATTGCCTTCAAGACCCGCTTCAACCAAGTCAACCAATGAAGATTGTAAACGCATCATGATTGGCTGAGTTTCAGGGTCACCAAAACGGCAGTTGAATTCGATTACACGCGGCTGACCTTGTTCGTCGATCATCAAGCCTGCGTACAAAAAACCTGTATAAACATGACCATCTGCTGCCATACCGTCTACGGTTGGACGCATAATTTCAGTCATTACACGTTCAAATACTTCAGCAGTCACCACTGGTGCAGGAGAATATGCACCCATACCGCCTGTGTTTGGCCCTTGGTCACCTTCAAAAATACGTTTGTGATCTTGTGAAGTTGCCATAGGTAAAATATTTTGACCATCAATCATACAAATGAATGAAGCTTCTTCGCCTGCAAGGAACTGTTCAATCACGACACGTGAGCCAGCATCGCCAAACTTGTTACCTGCCAACATGTCATCAATCGCAGCAAACGCTTCGTCTTTGCTCATGGCAACGATAACGCCTTTACCTGCTGCAAGACCATCTGCCTTAATCACGATTGGTGCGCCATGCTGTTCAACAAAGGCTTTCGCTGCGTCGACTTCTGTGAATACATCATAGAATGCAGTTGGAATGTTGTGGCGTTTTAAGAAGTGCTTGGCAAACGCTTTTGAACCTTCAAGTTGTGCCGCGTATTGAGTTGGACCCCAAATTTTTAGACCTGCTGCACGACCCGCATCAACCACACCATTCACAAGCGGTGCTTCTGGGCCAACAACAACTAAAGCGACATCATTATTTTTTGCGAATTCAATAATGGCTGGATTGTCGAGAATATCCAGTTGTACATTTTCGCATTTTTCTTCTGTTGCAGTACCTGCGTTACCTGGTGCTACAAAGACTTTGCTGACTTTTGCATCTTGCGCGATTTTCCATGCTAAGGCATGTTCACGACCACCGCTACCCAAAACTAAAATGTTCATTCTCAAAAATCCCTCAAAGAAAAGAATCCCTCCTGAGCTCCCTTTTTACAAAGAGGGATTTAGAGGGATTAATAAATATGATTTCTAATCAATTAGTGACGGAAATGACGCATACCTGTGAACACCATCGCAATGCCGTGTTCATCTGCTGCTGCAATCACTTCTTCATCGCGCATAGAACCACCCGGTTGGATGATGCATTTAATGCCTGCTTTCGCAGCATTGTCGATACCATCACGGAACGGGAAGAATGCGTCAGATGCCATCACTGCACCTTCAACCACGAGACCCGCATGTTCTGCTTTAATGGCAGCAATACGTGCTGAGTTTACACGGCTCATTTGACCTGCGCCAACACCAATAGTTTGACGACCTTTTGCATAAACAATTGCATTTGATTTAACGTATTTCGCAACTTTCCAAGCAAAGATTAAGTCATCAATTTCTTGTTCAGTCGGCGCAACTTTCGTCACAACTTTCAAGTCAGATGCTTTGATCATGCCTAAGTCTTGGTCTTGAACCAACAAGCCGCCATTGACGCGTTTGTAGTCAAGTTGTGGTGCACGTTCATCAATTGCAGGAAGATCGCCACAGACCAATACGCGAACATTTTTCTTCGCGCCAGTCACTTCAAGTACGCCTTCAGCGATGCTTGGTGCAATGATCACTTCAACAAATTGACGTTCCACAATCGCTTTCGCTGTATCAACATCTAACTCGCGGTTAAATGCAATGATGCCACCAAATGCAGATTCTGGGTCAGTTGCATAGGCAAGGTCATACGCAGCTTTGATACCGTCTAAAGAGACTGCAACGCCACAAGGGTTTGCGTGTTTTACAATCACGCATGCAGGTTTAGCAAAAGATTTCACACATTCAAGTGCTGCATCGGTATCTGCGATGTTGTTATAAGAGAGTTCTTTACCTTGTAACTGCGTAGATGTAGAAACTGATGCTTCTTTTGCAGCAGGATCAACATAGAAAGCAGCTGATTGATGCGGGTTTTCACCGTAACGAAGGTCTTGTGCTTTCACTAATTGAGTGTTGAAAGTACGAGCAAATTTGTCTGCTTGACCTTCTTCTTTACCTACGCGAGCGCCAAGGTAAGACGCAATCATACCGTCGTATTGAGCTGTGTGTTCAAATGCTTTAACAGCCAAGTCAAAACGAGTTTCGTAAGACAATCTACCGTTTGCTTTAAGTTCAGCGACAACAGTTGCATAGTCAGATGCGTTGACGATAATGCCTACAGATGCATGGTTTTTAGCCGCAGCACGAACCATTGTCGGGCCGCCGATGTCGATATTTTCAATCGCATCTGCAAGTGAACAGTTTGGTTTTGCAACCGTTGCTGCAAATGGATAAAGGTTCACGATCACAAGATCAATCGGGTCGATGTTGTGTTCTTGCATCACTGCTTCATCTAAGCCGCGACGAGCAAGGATACCACCGTGAATTTTTGGATGTAGGGTTTTAACACGACCATCCATCATTTCAGGGAAACCAGTATGTTCAGATACTTCAACAACAGCGATGTTACTGTCTTTGAGTAACTTGTATGTACCGCCAGTTGAAAGAATTTCAATACCCAAATTTGCAAGTTCTTGAGCAAATTCAACAATACCAGTCTTATCAGAAACTGAGATTAAAGCGCGCTTAATAGTCATGATTTTCAAGTCTTCAGATTAAACATTTAGGCAAAAAAAATGCCCACGACAACGTGAGCATTTTATCATTTATTCACTCATTAAACCGTGAGCTTTTAACTTTTTACGCAAAGTACCACGGTTTAGTCCTAGAATTTCAGCAGCGCGAGTTTGGTTGCCGCGAGTGTATTCTAAAACAACAGATAAAAGAGGTTTCTCCATTTCTGCTAGCACCATGTCATATACCTGAGCAGGTTGCTCGCCTTGCAGTTGTGCAAAATAATGACGAACTGCGCGATCCACGTGGATGCGAAGCGCTACATCAGATTGTGCAGTAAAAATAGGAGATTTGCTATTCATGCGTTTTAATCCGAATAATCTATAACCACTAGGGTGAAAGTGGTTGAGTTTATAAAAGGTTAAAAAATATTCAATTCAGCTTGTGAAGAGAATATTAAAAATAAGTAACTAGCTTGCCATACATTGTCTGTATTGACCAAAAAATAAGCGTAACAGTTGTTAAAAAATTGTTACAGTCAAATTTTAAAATAAAAAAACTGCTACATGCGCAATATTGGGATAATGCACATCTGGCAATTTATTTCATTATGGGAATTCTACGAGATGTTTGTGTGGTCAAGCTTTCGTGGCGCGTATCATACCACTGTCGCTGAAAAAGTGAGTAAAATTAATGCAGAATTTTACTAAATTTTATCGTTTTTTTTAATTGGTTTTATTTTTTTTATTTGTTTGGTAAATGATTGAGCATTGAATATCAGAAGATTGAATAAAAATAATCAGGAAGAGTGAAAACTTGTACAGGAGTATAGATTTGCTTGATGAACCACGCTTGAGTATTTTTTATCGTGATTTAATCTAAAGCCTTTTTGAGCTGTAGTTTAAATTGCTGATTGGCATCTTTTAGCGGGATATCAATACGAAAATACAGGCTTTGCTGAGGTTGCAAATGTTGTTTGCCTTGTTGTGCTAAAGGTAAATATTGCTTGGGCGTAAAGCTAAAAATACGTTGGGGAGTTACAACCTGTACTGTAGGTAAGGTACGTGAGCTGTGACTGTAATTGACAAATTTACCTGTGATCGTTGTAAATTCTGGGTAATCCTGATGGATCTTGGTTGCTTCGATTCTAAGTTCGGTATTCATTTTATTGTTACATTTTACAACACTGCATGCGTGATCTGAAAAGATGCCTAGTAGAGGAAATTGTTGCTTCAAATCACGATTGTTATTCGTGAACTGACTGAGAATAATCCCAAAGACCAAAAGATTGAGTACCAGTAAAAACAAATGAACCAATGTATTAATCAGGCGTGTTGCCGTATTTTTTTGTAGACTAAAAAATGAGGGATGACGCTTAAAATTTAAATTTTCTTCTTCTTTGACAATATGGGTATTTAGATAACTCAATAAGTCGAGGCTAGAAGTTTCAATTTTACGCTCAAAAATAGCCAAAGCATTTTCACTGCCTCGTTCATGCAGACGATGATGTGCTAGTGCGGTGACAGATTCGTAATTGGCTTCTAACTGTGCAATATAAGGTAAATGGCTGAGAAATTCGTAAGCATTGAAATGGTGTTCGCATTTCGGACAACAAACCGTACCCTTTGCAATCGACAACTGTGTTGGCGAAACTAAGTATTGTGTTTTGCAGTTTGGGCATTGGGTTTGTATGTCACACATAGGGAGGGCCTAAAACTAATTAGCTTTGGCGTTTACCTGAAATACGGCACCAGTTTTCTTCACGTTTTTCGATATTCAAAATATCAAAGAACTCTTGATACACTTCTGAAACATCTGCCACTTGTTCTTCAATCACACCTGCAAGTGCAAACTGACCATCAGCTTTCAGTAATTTTGCAAATTCAGGCGCAAGTGCCATCAGCGGCGCGGCTAAAATATTAGCAACTAAAACATCTGCTTGCTGGCTCTTAAATTCGGCATTGAACTCTTCTGGTAAACCAACATATAGACGGTCAAGAACACCATTCAATTCAGCATTTTGTTGAGTGGCAAGTACAGCTTGTGGGTCAATGTCAGTTGCATAAACTTTTTTAGCACCTAAAAGCAGTGCTGCAACGCCTAAAATGCCTGAACCACAACCATAGTCAACCACAACTTTATCTTTCAGGTCGACACTGCCTAACCATTGTAGGCAAAGGAAAGTACTTGCGTGGTTCCCTGTACCAAAGGCTAGACCTGGATCAAGTTTAATGTTGGTGGCTTCAGCATCGGGTGCTTCTAACCATTCAGGCACGATCCAGAATTTGTCTGCAATTTGGATGGGTTCATAGTAGTCCATCCATGCGCGTTCCCAAGCTTGATCTTCAAGCTCGTCAAAACGTACAGGCGCTTCAGGAAGCTGTTCTTGTACAAATTTCACCAAACTATCGACATCGATTTGTTCGCTGTCATCTTGCTGGTAGATCCCTGTCACAATCACTTTGTTCCAAAGTGGAGTTTCGCCTGGAAGTGGCTCAAGCAATGCCTGATCTTCAGCATCATCTAGCGTGACACTGACTGCGCCCAAAGAAAGTAACAATGTTTCAGTAAAATCAACTTGTGCTTGATCAACAGTAATATGGATTTGTAACCACTTCACGCAAATAACCTAAATGTTTAGAACAAAGCGGTATTGTAACGAAATCGGTTGCACTTGGGGAGTTTGTCAGTTGATCTCTACAAATAAAATAGCCACCGCATTCAGGGTGGCTATTTTTGATCAAGTCTGAATTATTGAATCGGACAGGTCAGTTGATTTAATTCTTTGCGGCTAAACCCACGTGAGAGCAGGATACGCTTGATTCCCTTAATGACATCCTCGTCCTGAGTTAAAGCCAAAGTTTGAAGTAGCTGATCATTGGTTTTACATGCACAGTCATTTTCAACCCATGCCACATGATTTTTGTGGTCATTATGCTGATCGTGTGCACCAAAAAATTTCTGCCAAAAACTCATAAAGCCTTCATACGCAACCTAAGATAATTTGGAAT
>NZ_BKNN01000001.1 GCF_008993995.1 Acinetobacter brisouii | reverse complement strand
ATCATTTGTACTTTACTAAAAGTACTAAATCTGGCTCATTAATCTTACTGACTAAAAATTCGCTCAAATAAACTTCGAGAAATTTCTACCAATTCAATCAATGAAATATATTTTCGACTGATCAACTGGTAAAAATCCACACAAGTTGTTCTTCCAATTCTCTTAATGATCTTCTTAATGATTCGTCATCATCAAGCTAGGTCGGCTATGTTACTCTATTTTAAAACAAAGTCAACAGGTAATTTCGATATTTTTTAAAACTCATTCAATCAATCAAAAAACTTATCTATCTAGCTAAGCCCTTGTTAATCAACAAGTTTTTATCTGCATCACCGCCGATGGATACGCATTATAGACCATAACTAATCTAACGCAACCCCCTAAACCACTTTTTTCTTACAACCGATTAAACTTTATCCTATTTAAAGGTTTTTAGGGGTTGGCAGGCTAGATCTTGTACGGTTTTTTTGAAGAAATGCTTCTCAGTGGCATTTATTTCCTGCCACTTGAGTGCACGACAGTCAACATATTCACAATATCCTGCCTCACCTTCATAGTATTTCTGATTCATTTTAAGTTTATAGCTAAAACTTCCAACATAGCCCGCACCAAATCCAAACTTATAATCCCCTCTTGCTTCGGCAAATAGTTGAATTTTGAGATGTCGATGCTGTAAATGCCAAGAAAATTCACGAGGTAAGTACATGCTCAAACCATTTGGCGTAACAACTTTAGGGTAAACACGCACCACTTCAAACTCTACATTATGTAAATATGTTTTGATTTTTTGCTGCTGTGTGTCTAGCAAAATGAGTTTACTGTGAATAATTTGATTAAAACGATTGCGAATTTGATAAAAGATAAATTGCAAATGCTCAACTTGAATTATTTGTCTTGTATAAAAATACCAACTCCAAAATGGAAGTTGAATGGTTCGTGCATAGCTAAAAATACCAGTACTTTGTACCTGATAGCTTTGTTCTTTATAACGTAATGTGCCTTGCATACTGGCTGGACAAACCCATTGCTGCATAATCCCGAGATTAAATGGATAATTTTTATAGCGTGGTGGATGTAACCGAATGTTCAGTAAAAATGCGAGTTCACTATATTCGTGAATCAATCTAAAGCTTTGCTCTGCTTTTACAATTTTAATGGTTTGATCAAAGTCGATAAGTTCTGGTGTTTGCCCACAATCATCTTGTATTGAATAGCTTTGTAGACAGTTTAGTTGAGTTAAACTGCAAGAATGAAAAATCCAAGCTGTATCAAATTCAGTTGTTGTCACTGCTGCCGGATTTTGTAAAACAGGAATATTGGGTATACCCAGTAAACTTAGAAAATTGATGTAATGAAGTGGCGCAGGCAGATTTAAAAAGACCAAGCCATAATGTAGTGTTTTATATTGAAGATTTGGCAGCCACTGCAATTGGGTCAAATCTGGAGGCTGCTTCGCTGATTTGGAAAAACTGTTCCAGTACACAACAACCTCCATAAATGTGGCTTTTATTTTTTTATGTTACTTTTTTCCTTGCTAAAAAAGTAGTCACAATTCCTGAAAGCGCGTAAATACTTGCAACCACCAATATACCCACAGGAATATTATAAGTCATTGCTGCCAAAATCAGCACAACTGGCAACATTACAACAAATGGCACACGCTTACGATCCATCTGCTTGAATGAATAATATTTCATATTCGAAATCATCAGCAAACCAACCACAACCATGAAAATGGCATAACTAATTTGGGTAGATAATTCTTTCACATTAAATACATGTGAATAATCACGACTCACCCAAACTAGACAGATCACTAAAATCGCAGCGAGTGGGCTAGCAACACCGATAAAATAGCGTTTATCAACCACACCAATTTGAACATTAAAACGTGCCAAACGGAATGCAGCACATGCGGTATAAACGAAACAACAAGCCAGACCAATACGACCTAAACCATGCAAACTCCAGCTATACATTAAAATTGCAGGTGCAAGACCAAAAGCAATCAAGTCCGATAGCGAGTCAAACTGCTCACCGAAAGCGCTTTGTGCACCAATCGCACGTGCAACACGACCATCCAACCCATCAAACAATGCTGCAAGAAAGATGGCATAAATTGCATGGATAAATTGGCCGTCCATACTCGAAATAATTGAGTAGAAACCTGACAGCAATGCTGCTGTGGTAATCAAGTTAGGCCACAAATAAATCCCACGGCGTTTAATGCGCTGCCCTTCATGCGTATGCTCTTCTTCGATGACTTCAAATGTTAGCCCATCATAAGCATCATCTGAACAATCTCCATTGTGTTTGGGCACATTGGTCATGTTGTTGCTTCCCCAATATTTTTTGATTAAAAACCGTATTATTCACCCACCAGCCATTTGACTGCAACAGAACCACCGTTCTCTTGCATGCGCAAATGCGGGAATAGCCACTGTAATGCCTGATCTGCTTGCTCAGCAAACTGCCAAGGTGGGTTAATAATCAACATACCACAGCCATTTAAACCGACTGGTGTATCATCTGGCCAAACACAGATTTCACAAACGAGCTGACGACGAATGCCCGTTTTACTCATTTTTTTCTCAAAACGTTCAATCATGGCACGGTCTTTAATTGGATACCAAACCGCAAATACACCTGTCGGCCATTTTTTATAGGCATTGACCAGTAATTCAACCAATTGTGGAAAGTCCTTACGTTCAAGTTCGTAAGGGGGATCGATCATCACCAAACCGCGTTTTTCTTTTGGCGGAATTACACCAAGTAACCCTTCATAAGCATCACGTTCATGCAACCCCGCACGGCGGTCACGAATATTTTGGCGAAGCTGCTGAAAGACATCGCGCTGCATTTCAAAAACAGTGGCTTTGTCGATATCACGCATGCCTTGCAATGCAAACCACGGCGAACCTGGATAAGCGCCACGACCATCTTCGACACGCATGTTTTCAACCAGATTCAAATATTGCTGTACTGCTTCAGGTGCATGGCGTTTTTGAATCGATGGCAATTGCATCAAACGATGAATACCCGAAAGATACTCACCAGACTTCTGTGAAGGGGCTTGAGATAAGTCATATTTTCCCGCACCACCATGCGTGTCGATATAACGATAAGGTTTATCTTTTGCATTGAGACGTGCCAGTAGTTGCAGCAAAAGCACATGCTTCATAACATCGGCAAAGTTGCCCGCATGAAAATGGTGACGGTAATTCATGTTTCTATCAATTCCTAAAATCAACGGCTATCTTAACATGAAAAAAACATCGATGCGGATTGGACAGTTGTTCTAAAATAACTGAGTTTTTCAATAGATTTGAATTTTAACTGGGGAATTATGGCTGAGCCTTTACCAAAAAAATGGGATATAAATAAAATTATCAATGATTTAGATAGTTTTGGTTTTAGTCTTATTGATCAAGCATACCCTGACGAATACTTACAAACCGTTCACCAAGAATGTATGCACCATTTAAATGAATTTCGTGATGCAGCCATTCAAAATGGCGTGGTGAGTCAAATTCGCAGTGATTACATTTTATGGATTAACGAAAATTTACCGATTGCTGAACGACATGTTGCCACGCTGATGCAACTGGCTCAAGAGCTGAATCAAGCTTTTTTCTTCGGTATTCGTGAAGTCGAAGCACATTTTGCCTGTTACAACGCAGGTGAATTTTATGCCTTACACCGTGACAATCCACAAAAGAAAAATGATCGGATGGTTTCTGCGGTATTGTATTTACATTCAGAATGGCAAGAAGACTGGGGTGGGCAGCTACGCCTGCAAGATAAACAACAAAACTGGCATATTTTAGAGCCAAAACCGAATCGTATCGCCCTGTTTCAAAGTGATTTACTGCATGAAGTTCTTGCTGCACAACAGCAACGCCTATCAATCACGGCATGGATGCGCAGCAATCACTCGATTTGGTCATAGTCCCTACAGTTAATCCTTACTGACTTTAAATGTATCGAAAAATCCACATATACTGTTTATGAGCCATTGAGGAAACAGCATGTTAATGAACAGCCAACAGATTATTGCGCGGATTGGAGAAACTGATCAGCTCTATTTAAGCGCCAATAGCCCAGAACTGGCGTTGGAGCGTGGTGATTTACGCCTGCAATTGGTGACTTTAAGCCAGAATCGTCAAGAACAGTTGTATTTTCTGCATGAAGCGCTGGCGATTTTAGAACAAGGGCGTGTGGAATTTGAAGAAATTCCAATGCAGTTGTATATAAATTTATCTTTACAACTTGCCAAAGCTTATATGATTTATTTTGAGCTGAATCAAGATAGTAAATTTGCACTGATTACCCAGCAAATCTTAAAGCCGTTGGCACATTTAGCTTATGGTGATATTTATTTCTTCTTGGCGTATGCAGCAATTGTGAAACAAGAACATGCCATGACCAAACATTGGCTACGCAAATATATCAATAGTTCAGAATATGACCATGAACTGCTACATGCACATCCTCAATTTAAACCACTCCATCAAGAAGTTTGGTTTATTGAACTTGTAAAAAAACAGCTTCATTAAATTAAAAAACCTCTATATCTAATAGAGGTTTTTTTAATTTCGATCGATCTTAAGATATCGGATGCTGTGCGTCGGTATGTAGTAACTCATTTAATTCATCGACCACAATGGCCCATTCATCATCTTGATCATAGCGGTGTTGTAAAAATTCACGTTGCGATGCATTCCAAAATACAGCATCCGCGAGTTCAACATCTTGCGCAAGTTGATGTGTACTCACAAAATCTTTTATCGCCTCTGCTTCTGCGGGCAAACCCAATTGCTGAAATAGCAATTCGAGTGTAGGTTGTTGTTCAAACATTTTTATCTCCATCCACCAAATCTGTTTATTTTAAAAATTATACTGCTTTTGGGGAATTATTCTCAGTTGAATTCCTGTAAAGTCATAAAAAAGCACCCTACAAGAGAGTGCTTTCCAACTCATCAAACTGATGAATTATTTTACCATGTCAGCAACGGCTGCACGTTCTTCTTCTAGCTCGTTTAGAGTGAAGTTGATACGCTCACGGCTAAATTCGTCGATTTCTAAACCTTGAACGATTTTGTATTCACCGTTTTCAGTTGTTACAGGGAAACCGAACATGACGCCTTCAGGAATACCATAAGAACCGTCAGAAGGAATACCCATCGTTACCCACTTGCCGTTTGTGCCAAGTGCCCAATCACGCATATGGTCGATTGCAGCATTTGCAGCAGAAGCAGCAGAAGACAGACCACGCGCTTCGATGATCGCAGCACCACGTTTACCCACAGTTGGAAGGAATACGTCTTTGTTCCAAGCGGCATCGTTGATTTTGTCTTTCAAGCTTTCGCCGTTTACGTTTGCAAAACGGTAGTCAGCATACATTGTTGGAGAGTGGTTACCCCAAACAGTCATGTTTTCGATGTCAGAAACTGCAACACCCGCTTTTTGAGCAAGTTGAGTCAATGCACGGTTGTGGTCAAGACGCAACATTGCAGTAAAGTTTTTCGCTGGAAGATCTGGAGCAGATTTCATTGCGATGTAAGCGTTCGTATTTGCAGGGTTACCCACAACAAGCACTTTAACGTCACGGCTAGCAACTTCGTTTAGTGCTTTACCTTGACCAATGAAGATTTCACCGTTTACTTTAAGTAAGTCAGCACGTTCCATACCTGGACCACGTGGACGTGAACCCACTAACAATGCATAGTCAGCATCTTTAAATGCAACTTTAGGATCATCAGTACCGATCATGCCAGCCAACAATGGGAACGCACAGTCATCAAGTTCCATCATGACGCCTTTAAGCGCTTGTTGAGCTTTTTCAACTGGAATTTCAAGCAATTGTAAAATAACTGGTTGGTCTTTCCCTAACATTTCACCGCTTGCAATACGGAATAATAAGCTATAACCGATTTGACCTGCAGCGCCTGTAACGGCAACACGAACGGGTTGCTTCATGTGATTATCTCCAATTGAGGATCGTTGATATGATTAAACAGTGGTTCCATTTAATCCTTAATCATAAACGGCAATTATTGTACTCCAATCTTGCGGGTCATGCATGAAAAATAGAATGATTTGCAACAAAAGTCTGATAGAAAATTTAAACAAAATGAAGCGTGTTAATAGCTAAATTTACTGATCTTCCGTTGCTTCACTACGTGACAAATCACCTGATCAATGCATGCAAAGCAGATTAATAAGTTCCCTGTATGGTAAAGCTTTTTGGACAATTTGAAATTTCATGATTTGCACAAGCTTTATATGTGCCGTTACTGTTGTAACAAATGCTGACATGCGTCAATACAGTTGTGCCATGATTGCTCTGACAATGAAACTCAATACCATCTGCAGGTAAACCCGAGTTGAGTTTTAAAAATTGGGCGAGCAATGTCGGTCGTTGAATAGTATGTGAAGAAGCATCTGTTAATACCGCAGGAATTTTGAGCCTCTGTGCATAATTAATAATGGTTCTAAAATATTGTACGGCGGACATTGACATACACCCACCAACACTTCGCCAAAGCTGAATGCGTGATGCTTCATCAGGAATAATGCGTGCAACAACTTTGGCTTGTAAAGGGGGCAATATCGCTGAGCTGTTGGTTTCACAACCTGCACGCATGGTTTCAGGAACAAGACCTGCGACTGTTAGCGCATAACCTTCAAGGCATTTTCGCTGTTTTTTACGATTGGGGTCTAATGCACAAATTGCAGGGGTCATCTGAACATGTAGAATATGTCCGCCACGGCTAGAGTTCGATTCAGCATGTGCTGGAGAATACATAACCATCAGCCCAAACATCAGTAAGCTGCCGATAACAAAAGAAGCTGAATAAGCTAAGCATTCTTGTCTAATGATGTAGGAAACCAAAAGTCAGATCTCTCGCATTTACTGTTCTAGACGTGCGGGGATTGCACGCATCCATTTACCAATATTTTGTATTCCCTGTCCAAGCACTGAACCATAGTGAGTTGCATTGGTCATGACATTTTTAACGTAATCACGCGTTTCAGATAATGGAATACTTTCAACATATTGGTCTGCCGCAATGGTTCCCGTACTGGCTTGCCAACGGCGCGCGCGGTTTGGTCCTGCATTATAACCTGCTGTGGCTAACACAGCATTGTCACTGAGTTGCCCCTGAATCATGGACAAATAATACGTACCATAACGTACATTTGTATTCATATCGGTTAATACGGCGGGATTATACGTTTCTCCCATTTTTTTTGCGACTTGTTTCGCAGTTTCTGGCATGATTTGCATTAAACCTCCCGCTCCAACACTAGAACGGGCATGTGTCACAAAACGACTTTCCTGACGCATTAATCCATACGCCCATGCAGGATCTAAGCCCACATTTTGACTATAACTGACCACCGTATTTTGATGAGGCGTTAAATAACTCAAACGATCATTGTGTTTATTGATTGTACGATTAGCCGCATAAATTGCACGATCATACCAGCCCATATCGGCTGCACGCTGTGCAGCTGCCAACAACAAGCCATCATCTTCACGTAAATACGCCTGTCGCACTGCCCAGTTCCATTCGCGATTTATATAAATATCTGAGGCATTAATACGTTTTAATGCAAATGCACGACGAAAATGAATATCTTGATCTAAGCGCCGAAAATCGCTGGCTGTAGGCTGATATTGAACCCGTTTGCGATATGCTTCACCTAATCGCTGTTGAGCCAATAAGTTATGATAATCATCACCACTTTTTGCCAAACGCTGATAGATTCCCATTGCAATTCGTTTCGAGTTTGCATCGCCACGTTGCTCATAAGCACGAGCTAACCAGTATTGCCAACGGTCTTCTTGCTGTTGGGTTACACTCATACTACCAATCGCACGCATGACACTATCCCATGCGCCAAAACGTACCGCCTGACGGGCATAAATTTCAGCCTCTTCTGGACTAAAAGCTAAGTCACCATAACTGACATCAAAATAGTTGAGCACAATCCGATTAAAATTATTTTTGAGAACGCTCGTACCGCCAATATATGCCACACTGCGATATAAATATTTCTGTACAGGCTCAGGAACATTCTCTGCTACACGATTTGCAGCACTTAAACCCGAATCCAGATCAGTTTGAGCCAAACGTGACAAAGCAAAGATTAAATAAGCATAGTCTGTGGCATTATTTTTAGGTGTTGACCAAAGATAGTTCAATGGACTGTTCTGAATTTGATTGAGTTGAGCCAAAGATAGATTTAATCCCATGGCTTGAGCTGTTGCCAATGCTGCTCCTAACTGCCCTGCTCGCAATTGCCCCCATAAGCGTTGCTGTTTATCTTGCGTACTCATGAGTGGACTACTGAGCATCATTCGTCCCAGACTTTGACAGGCATCGGGCAAGCTTTCGGTACTGAGCCATAAATCTTTAAATTCAGCAAAAACCAAAGGATCACCAGATTTGGCGCGTACCTGTGCAACCGCACAACTCTCTGCTTGATCAGGATTGGTGACATAAGGAACAACAGGTTGGGCATTGTTATAATCAGCTTGCTTGACTTTTTCTTCGACATAATCAGCAGCTAATTTTTCTGCCATCGCAGATTGTGGATAGCGTCTTGCAAAATCAACAATCTGACCAGACGGTTGATAACCTAAATTGATATTGAGTTTCCAGTATTCAGGGTAATACCCCAAAGCATCTTGTTGCATGCTTGTCGTATACTGATCCAATAATGCTGTATTTCCTGAATTTGCAGCACGTAATGCATCATTAAATTGTTCTTCGGCAGCGAACGCTGCTCCATTGGCTCCAAAAACACACCCTAAGGCAAATAGACGACCATAAAATTGATATGTTGTTGCACATAAAACCCGCAATTTTTTCATATAGCCGAATATACCCTTACTTGCCCTGCAATTTTTGCCCTCAGTTTAATGTTAATAGATGCACTGTTGTTGTTATGTTATGTAATCATTTTGGGCAAAGAATCGGCAATTTCGTACCGATCCGTAAAAACCAAAAGAGCTATAGCTTCAAAACAAAAAATGCTAAAATACCGCTCCTTTTCTTCCTTGCCAAAGTGTTACAGGTTCATACCAATCTAGACCTGAACTCTTAGCCTTATTTTTCAGGAGCCTACATGACGGTTCAGACCTTCATTCCAGCACGTGCCGAAGCTGCCTCAGAAAACACTGTCTCCCAGCCTTTGCACACCTCTGACGTTTCAAACGCAGTGAAAAAACTGTACATTGAAACTCAAGGGTGTCAAATGAATGAATATGACAGTCACCGTATGGCCGACCTCCTCGGCGACTCACACGGCTATGTACTCACCAACGATCCAAAAGATGCTGACATTCTTTTGATGAACACCTGTTCGATTCGTGAAAAAGCTCAAGAAAAAGTCTTTAGTGAGCTTGGTCGTTGGCGCAAACTGAAAGAAAAAAATCCTGATCTTGTGATCGGTGTCGGTGGTTGTGTCGCCTCACAAGAAGGTGACAACATTCAAAAACGTGCACCGTATGTCGACATGGTTTTTGGCCCACAAACTTTGCACCGTTTACCGCAAATGCTCGATCAACACAACGATCAAGTTGAAAAGCCAAAGCAAGACAAAATTAAACTGGTCGATATCTCATTCCCTGATATTGAAAAATTCGACTTCTTGCCTGAACCACGTGTTGAAGGTTACAAAGCCTTTGTTTCGATCATGGAAGGTTGTTCAAAATATTGTTCATTCTGTGTTGTGCCTTACACACGTGGTGAAGAAGTTTCTCGTCCACTTGATGATGTCTTGGCGGAAATTGCAGGTCTTGCTGAAAAAGGCGTTCGTGAAATCAGCCTTTTAGGTCAAAACGTCAATGGTTATCGTGGTGAAACCTTTGATGGCAAAATCTGTACCTTCGCTGATTTGTTACGTTTAGTTTCAGAAATTCCAGGGATTGGTCGTCTACGTTATACCACATCGCATCCACTTGAATTTTCTGAAGACCTGATTCAGTGCTACCGTGATCTTCCACAAATGGTGTCGCATTTGCACTTGCCTGTACAAAGTGGTTCAAATGCTGTGTTACAGGCCATGAAACGTAACCACACCATTGATGTTTATATCAATAAAATTGAAAAGTTACGCGAAATCCGCCCAGACATGCATTTGTCGAGTGATTTTATTATTGGTTTCCCAGGTGAAACTGATGAACATTTTGCGGAAACTTTGCAGTTCATTAAAGATTTAGATTTCGATCATTCTTATAGCTTCATTTACTCTAAACGCCCAGGTACACCTGCTTCAGAGCTTGAAGACACGACGCCTGAAGAGGTGAAAAAAGACCGTCTTGCACAAGTTCAAAAAGTCATTAAACAGTCAAGTATCGACAAAACTGATGCCATGCTAGGTACAGTGCAACGTGTCTTGATTGAAAATGTTTCTAATAAAGACCCAAATCTTTTGGTCGGCACAGCAGACAACACCCGTTTAGTAACGTTTATTGGCGATGCGACTTGGGTTGGTCGTTTTGCAGAAATTGAGATTACCGAGATTAAAACTTTGAATTTAGTCTATGGTGAGCTCTTGAATCTTGAGCCTGACGTGGCGTAATGTAGGGCTATAGACTAAACAACACTTAAAAGGAATTGTCTTGACTGCAGCGATCCGACGTACAGTATCTTTTCCAGGTATTTCAATGGACCGTTTAAAAAGCATGCTCGGTGCTTACAACGGTCACTTGAAACAAATTGAACAACGTTTAGACGTCCAAATTACCCATCGAGGCGATGTTTTTTATATCGATGGTGACATTGAGGTGGTGGAGAGAGCAGAAACCCTGTTACAGCGACTGCATGAAGAAGCTGAACTGTCCTCTCCGATTAGTGCAGACCAATTACACATGATGATTCAAGGCAGTCAGACCGAGCGTGATCTGATGGATGATGAGGGTCAGGAGCATACTGGGCTAGACAGCGTCTGGTTACAAACACGCAAAGGGCGTATTAACCCGCGTGGTGCAAACCAGAAACGCTATGTACAGCGTATTTTGCAAAGTGATATTTCTTTTGGTATTGGACCTGCGGGAACGGGTAAAACCTATTTAGCCGTTGCTGCAGCAGTCGATATGCTCGAACGTAACGAAATCCAGCGAATTCTCTTGGTTCGTCCTGCGGTTGAAGCAGGTGAAAAACTGGGTTTCCTCCCTGGGGACTTAAGCCAAAAAATTGATCCCTATCTACGTCCACTTTACGATGCTTTGTATGAAATGCTTGGCTTTGAAAAAGTGGCGAAGTTGATCGAACGCCAAGTGATTGAAGTTGCACCGCTCGCTTATATGCGTGGACGTACCTTAAATCACTCGTTTGTGATTTTGGATGAAGCACAAAACACCACACCTGAACAAATGAAGATGTTCCTCACCCGTTTAGGTTTTGGTTCTCGCGCCGTCATTACAGGGGATATTACCCAAGTCGATTTACCACGTGGTCAGCAATCAGGTTTAGCTCATGCTTTGCGTGTTTTAGAGCATGTGACTGAAATTCATATTACGCGTTTCCACTCTCGTGATGTGGTTCGCCATCAACTCGTACAAAAAATTGTCGAAGCCTATGAAGGCTGGGACAGTGAGCAACACCGAATTGGTGCTGAAGAACGTGCTGCACGCAAAGCACGCCACGAAGCACTCATTCAAGAAAATGATGTCGCGGCAGATGCCCAACATCAGGACGCTTAAGGACTCATTTTGAAACTTAATCTTTCATTACAACAAGACGTTTTAGCACCTGAACTGGTGCTAAAACGTGGTTATCTTAAAAAAGTCATTGAAACCACTTTACGCCATGTCGACATGCAGCAAGATTGTGAAATCGGGGTTGCTTGTGTCGATAATGCTGAAAGTCATGAACTGAATTTACAATACCGCCAAAAAGACAAACCGACCAATGTTCTGTCTTTTCCAAGTGATATTCCTGAAGAAGTCCTTCCGATGCTGGATGCATTTCCACTGGGTGACTTGGTGATCTGTATTCCTGTCGTTTTGCAGGAAGCCGATCAACAGCATAAAAAACCGCTCGATCATTTCACCCATATGTTGGTGCATGGCACACTGCATTTGCTTGGCTATGACCATGAAACTAGCGATGAAGATGCTGAGGAAATGGAAGCTTTGGAAATTGAGATTTTAGCCAAACTCGGTTTAGCCAATCCGTATCAGGATCAGTAAAAATAGAAAGGAGTGCAATTGATGTTTGTGGTGATTTTCAAAGCAGAGATTGCACAGCTCGATTCAGAATATAGTCAAACTGCACAGCAATTACGTCAAAAGGCCTTTTCTGACTATGGTTGCTTGAAGTTCGAGTCCTATACTGAAAATGAGCAAGAAATTGCACTGTCATATTGGACAGATCTCGCCAGTATTCAACGTTGGCAACAAGATCCTGAACATCAAATCGCGCAACAGATCGGACGAGAACGCTGGTACAAAAACTACAGCATTGAAATTTGTGAATTGCAGCGACAGTATCAAATCCATCAAACCACATAAAAAAATCGGGATAAATTCCCGATTTTTTTATTTCACTTCAAATTCAGCTTCAGCTGGATCAAAACGCCACGTCCGTACAATACGTAACTCAGAAATATCTTTCATGCTGGCATCGAAACGCCCAAAAGGCGCTCCACGGCGTACAGAATCTTTGGCTGCTTCATCTAAAACCGCATGTCCAGAACTCTGCAATAAATGCAATGCACGTACCCCACCCTCACTATTTAAGGCCACCATTAAACGAACTTCGCCAGACCAGCGTTGTTGCTTGGCTTGTTCTGGATAGTAGCGGTTGCCATATAACTCCACTTTTTCACGGAACTTATTCAAATAAGCCGCCGATGCATCTCGTTTAGCCTGAATACCATCTACCGTTTTAATTTTTTGCTGACGACTAAAATCTTGTTGACGCTGTAAATACTGAGCTTCAAGACTCGCCACCATCGCTGCTTTCGCCTGATATTGGCTTTGCAATTCATCCATGGCTTTTTTACGATGTTGATCTTCACTTTGTTTTTGCCAGCTCAAAACAGTCATCAGCACTTTTTCTTCAAATTTAAGCTCGCGCTGCTGTTTAACCATTTCAAGTTGTTGCAGTTGTTGATCACCTGCGGACTGAGACTCATCTGCTGGGGCAAGATTGGTTGACATACGGTGTTTTTGTCTAAAAATCCCTGAACCTTGTTGATCTGCCTGTGCAATAAAGTCTGCGTTTTCCACTGCATCTTTGCTTGGTCGAATCGTCACAGCAATGTCTTGATGCATAGACTGATCGGCATGCGGCATCGCAAAGCGTATGCACAACAAAATAAGATGCAGTAGCAATGCCGAAATCACTGCCACCATAAATACCGAGTCTTTCCACCAAGACAGTGTGATTTTTTGCTGAATCAAGTATTGCTTTGTCATAACATTAAAACGACCAAACTTGTCAAAAATACACGTAACATACAAATATGCGATTTTTTAGAGAAAAATGCTGTTTTATACTATTTTTGCAGCCGAATATAGCTGATCGACTTTGCAACAGCGAGTATAAAAAATAGATGTGAATTTTTCATCTTATTCAATAAGATTGCAACCCGTATAAAAAACTATTTTTTGGAAGCCATTTATGCAAACGCTCATTTCCAACATTTCTAAACGTATCTGCGAGGTATACCGCAAGGCTGGAGGATTTATTGAGGAAGAGCGTGAATTTGCATTATCGCAAGTATTTCTAAACGCAACTTTCAAACGTTTTGTGACCGATAACGTGAAAATTTTGCAGGACTTACATGCCGATGTACATGATGACTGGCTACGTTTGTATGCCACACTTGACGTTCAAGGCTTGTATACCACTTTATCTGTTGACCTAAAATTATTACAAATGGAACTCAACAAAGATACCCAACTCTTGGTCTTTGAACAAATTAGCCAAACTCAAGTCATTGAAGCCAAGTATAAAAATGTTTTCCAAAAAATAGCCGTTAAATTCGCCCTATTCTTTTATCAAAAAGTTTTAGACAAAGACCCACTTGGTACAATTTTACAGCGTTTTAATGTGCTTGATGTCAAAGATGATCTGTTATATCTCGACCTGAATCGCTGGCTCGGTAAAAATCCATCTATTATTGAAACTTTAGCCAAAGTTCACGTCAATCATGCGGTATTACGTGAAGCTGAACTGGTGGTTTTGGGCAATGTCAATTTAGAAGCGCTTTTTAAGAAAACTTCAGAGGAGTCAACATTAACCGATCCTGTGGATACAACAAAAGACGCTGAAAAAAGCACATAATATGATAGATCTCATACAAAATATATGTATGCATTCACATTTCATCGATTAATCTATGTCACGATAAAATATAAATATTGTAGGAATGATTATGCTTAAACAACGAATCCCTGCACGCTCTTTGGGCGTTGCTGTTCTTTTGCTTGGCGCTGTCGCAATTTCTTCAGAAGCTATGGCACTCAGCCCGTTTCAGGCAACTTACCAGTTTTCCTATAACGGTAAAAACATGGGTTCAGCAACCCGTAGTTTAAAACAAAATGGCAATAACTGGACTTATGTCTTTGCAGCAAAGGCCGGCATTTTAGCTTCTGCCACCGAAACCAGTCACTTTTCCCTCATCGGCAATAATGTGGTTTCCAATAGTTTTAGCCGCAATGCCAGTTATATTGGCTTGTCTGATACGCTTAAAATCAACTTTAATCCTGCCGCCAAAACCATTACCACCAACCGCAAAGGCAAAGCACGTTCGTTTGCATGGAAAACAGGCGCTTTGGATGAACTCAATGCTGAAATCCAAATCCGTGAAGATTTACAAAAATCAGGGCTTAAAAACAGTTATTTGCTGACTGATGCCAAAGGGGTAGATGCTCGTCGTTTTATTAAACTGGGGAATGAAAACCTTGTTACTCCTTATGGCACACTCAGTACCATTAAAGTCAAACTCGAACACGGCAAAGCCGAACGTAATACCATTTTCTGGTTAGCGCCTAAACTTGACTACTTACCTGTCAAAGTTGCCCATAATGATGGTAGCAGTTCTTATGGTATTTTGCTCACAGGCTATCAAGGACCAACCAAATAAACGCATTTTTGCAATTTTGACTTGCAATTTTTCGGATGCTTTTTAAAATACGCCTTTGCTTAAAAAAGCATCCGTTCCTTAGAGGTTCCTCCCTGTGCAAGCACTAGAACAGAAAATCTTAAGTGAAGGTATCGTTCTATCTGATCAAGTTCTGAAAGTAGATGCTTTCTTAAATCACCAAATCGATCCTGTCTTGATGCAGCAAATTGGACATGAATTTGCTGTACGCTTTAAAGATCAAGGTATTACCAAAATCATTACCATTGAAGCTTCAGGTATTGCACCTGCGGTAATGGCAGGTTTAGAACTTGGTGTTCCCGTCATTTTTGCGCGTAAACATCAGTCTTTAACCCTAAAAAATGATTTGTACGAATCAAAAGTCTATTCATTTACCAAGCAAACCACCAGCACCATTACGATTTCAAACAAGTACTTACATGCGACTGATAAAGTCCTTGTGATTGATGATTTCTTGGCAAATGGTCAAGCCGCGTTAGGTTTAATTGATTTAGTCCATCAAGCTCAAGCTGAAGTGGTTGGTTTGGGTATTGTGATTGAAAAATCATTCCAAACAGGTCGTCAACTCTTGCTTGAAAAAGGCTACCGCGTTGAATCGCTCGCACGTGTCGAGTCGTTAAATGATGGTCAGGTGACTTTCGTTAGAGATTAAATAAAAAAGAGCGATTGATTCGCTCTTTTTTTTTGGAGCATTTGGTCGATGAATTGGAATGCTTGCCCAGTCATCGACCTAAAAATCAATCTTGTTATTGCAATTTCAATGCGACTTCACCCAAACGTTTACCCTGTTCAATACACAACGCTTTTTCTTCTGCGCTTAAACCTTGATCATGACGTGAACCACTGACATGACTTGCCCCATACGGCGTTCCGCCTGATTTAGTATTGGACAATGCAGGATGTGCATTGGTTAAACCTAAAATCATCATGCCGTGGTGAAATAAAGGCGGCAACATACTAAGCAAAGTACTTTCCTGTCCGCCATGCATCGAACCCGATGACGTAAAGACACAAGCAGGTTTGTTATGTAAAGCACCACTCAGCCATAAGGTCGTAGTCTGATCCCAAAAGTATTTCATCTCGCTCGCCATGTTACCAAAGCGCGTTGGCGAACCTAGTGCTAAACCTGCACAGCCTGCCAAATCCTCTAAACTACAGTAAATATCGCCTTCTTCAGGAATACTTGGCGCAGCGACTTCTACCGCCGTGGTCAATTGTGGAACGGTACGAATTTTGACGGACATCCCTGCTGCTTCAATACCATCGGCAATCAAGTGTGCCATTTCTTTGGTTGAGCCATATTTGCTGTAATACAGTACGAGAATATAGGTTTGCATTGCTCTTGAAATACAATAAAAAAGAAAACTATACGGTATTTTGTCGTTTTTTTGGGTAGCCTTAGAGAAATATTACATAAATTCTCATCAAAAAAATTAGGGCTAGGTTATGCAAAAACTTCTGACACGCCTGCCATTTTATGAAAAAAAATGGTTTCAGTTTCTTTTATTTACAATCAATCGGTTTGAGAATGATCGTTGTCGTGACAAAGCCGCTTCACTGACTTACACCACGTTATTTGCTGTCGTACCCATGCTAACAGTGTTTTTAGTCATTATTTCTTCGATTAAAGCGCTAGAACCTGCACGTCAGCAAGTACAGCATCTCATCTATACCAATCTATTACCTAAAAGCAGCATCGCCTTTGATCAGGCCTTGAACTCGTTTACGGACAAGTCCAGTAACCTGACTGTGATCGGAATTTTATTTTTATTCCTCACTTCAGTGATGATGCTCACTAGTGTTGAGGAAGCTTTTAATCGTATTTGGCGAGTCAAGCAACAGCGTGGTGGAATTATTGGTTTTATGCGCTATTGGACCATTATTTCTTTAGGTCCAATTTTGTTAGGTAGTGCATTTGTAATTTCATCAACTGTCGCTTCCCTGAATATCTTGAGCAATAATTTTGTTGGTTATCAAATCGATGGTACGATATTTCTAGGATTTATTTCTTATATTCTGATTATTCTTGGTTTTTTTATTATTTATTGGACAATCCCAAACCGATCTGTACCGATTAAAGCCGCTGCAATTGCAGGCATTTTGAGTGGTTCAATTTTTCAGTTACTCAAAAGCTTTTTTGGTTTCATGATGGCAAATTTTACTAGCTATGAACTGGTCTATGGTGCATTTGCCGCGGTTCCTATTTTTCTATTATGGATTTATTTATCATGGAATATCGTCTTATTAGGCGTCGAGGTCAGTTTCGCTCTCACCTCTTTTAGTACAGGCAACCGCCAAAAACGTCACCCTGTGATTATGCTGCTTGATATTTTAGATTTATTTTATAAAAAACAGAAACTAGGTGAAACAGTCAACGATGAGGAAGCCCTCAAAATCTTAGGTCGTGGCGAAGTGGGACGTTGGCCTGCTTATGTTGAATTGCTTGAACGTCAACACTTGATTAAACGCACCGATGGGGATGAATATGCGCTGATTCGCAACTTGTCTCAGGTTGATTTTTGGAGCTTCTATAACACCTTACCGTTTACCTTACCACTGCGCCGTGATGTTTGTAATATTCATGATGATGATCAATGGATGCAAGCACTTGAGCCTTTACTCAATGATGCCGATGATTATCTAAAAAGTCATTTATCTATTCCTTTAGCCCATTTATTTGATCATCGAACCGCATTGAGCACTATTCCATATCAAAAAACCGAGTGATCACACTCGGTTTTTTGACCTCAGAACAGCTTAGGCTTTTACAAAAGTTGTCCAAACAAAATCTTGGCTTTGACCTTTTAAAGTCATTTTAAGTTGATCGCCTGCTGCTAATGCTGCCACTCCTGCTGGTGTGCCCGTCATCACCACATCACCCGCTTCGATGGTAAATGCCTGACTCATATCACACAGCATTTCAGCAATTGGGAACAGTAACAATGCCGTATCACCAGACTGACGAATCGCATCATTCACTTCAAGTGTGTAGTGAACATGTTTCCAGTCTTCAATTTCACTGACATCAACCCAGTCAGCAAGCACACAAGCGCCATCGAAAGATTTAGCACGTTCCCAAGGCTGACCTTTATTTTTCAATTCAGTTTGCAAATCACGCAAGGTTAAATCTAGTCCCAATGTCACCGCACCAATTGCTGCAAGTGCTTTTGCAGGATCAGTTTCAGCCTTCAAGGTTTGGTCGATACGCAAAGTTAGCTCACATTCATGGTGGCAGCTACCGAGTGCCGAATTCCATGAAATACCATCATCTAAACCAATTAAACTGCTCGAAGGCTTAATAAATAGCACTGGACGATCTGGAACGGCATTACCAAGTTCTTTGGCATGATCCGCATAACTACGACCCACACACACGATCTTATTTGGACGAACACTCATACGACTTCCTTTGTTCTCTTGATGATTCGATTATTTTTTGAAACTATGCTCAAAAAGACGCTGTTCATCAGGCTGCGCAAAGGCACGTTTTGGTACGATCAGTACACTACGTGTTTTCAGTTCCAACATATACGTCAGTTTGCCTTGGGCAAAATTCTGCACTTCACTGTATGGATACTGCTGCTTGCGCCCACCCGAATACAATTCAAAATAATGCTGATAAAGATCAATACCCTGCTCGCTTTTCGCTGCCTGATATTTAACGAACTGACGTCTAAAAAGCATTGGTAATAACCAATAACGCATCGCAATTTGCAATACTAAAAAGAACACCCCTAAACCCACATAGTAACGACCTACACCAGAAAAACCGATATAAAAGCCATAGACAATAATTCCTAGACTAATTAGTGGTGTAAGAAAACGGGTAATTTGTTTTTTACCAAAAGTTGCAAGCCCAAAGCCGTCCTGTGATTCTTCTAAATTTAGGGCGTAACGCAAAGATAGGGCAGGTTTTTGATCTGTCATAACATGCTGCAAATACTCAAAAAAGTATCGCTATTAGACCACAATCATCTTGGCTTTTAAAATCAATCTCTGTGCTATTTTGCAACAGTATCCACATCGTTGCATAAATAAAATAGTAGTCCATCAATTTAAAACTATAAAATAACTTTTATGTACGGCATATTTTAGAAATAATTTTATGTCTTTCTTTGAAAAATTGTTTGGTTTAAAAAACCAACCCGTCGAATCTTGAGTTGAAACTGCACCAGTTTCTTTCTTAGAAATTATGGAGAAAATTCGTTCTATTTATGCGATTGGCATTTGGCTCAATTGAAGCGGAAGCAGGCGAAAAAACATTGATGGATGATGCAGCACGCTTTAAAACATTTGCATAAAGCAACCATAAAATACAGGCACAAAAAAACCGCATTTAATCTGCGGTTTTTTCAATCTTGATCAAGTTGGTGCGCTCAGAGAGATTCGAACTCCCGACCCCTTAGTTCGTAGCCAAGTGCTCTATCCAGCTGAGCTATGAGCGCATTGTCTTGATGGATGGGCATTATACGCACTTTTAAAAAAATGCCTAGCCTTTTTTCAAAAATTAATAGCGAATGAATAGTTATTAAGCGAAATCAGACTTCCTTGCTTAAAAATAAATCTAGATTTCTTGCCACTGATAAAACTTATAATCTGCCAATGCCAGCATGGCATGATCATTTGGACTATCGCCATACGCATAGATTGCATCAAAGTCGCTGAGTTTATATTTCTGCTGTACGCGATTGGCTTTTTCTACATAACCACAATCACCTTGCTGTAACTCTCCAGTATAGCGTCCCGCCCGAACTTCAAGCTGATTACAAATCAAGTCAATGCCCTGCTGCTGACACCAGTCTTTTAAATACACATTTAAAGAAGACGACACCACGACGACCTGATCGCCCTGCTGTTGATGTCAAGCAATTCGCTGTTTGGCATGCTCATGCAGCAAATTCGGCAAAATCGTTTTTGAAAATTGTAAGCCTTGCTGTTCCAGTTTGTTAACAGGGTAATTTTTATAGGCAACTCGACATAATCTCATTCCAATTTGCTGATCGCTAACATATCCCGCTCGAAATGCCATAAACCACGGCGCAGCCCGAAAACCACCGAAGAACAGTTTGCGATAAGACAATGAATATTTTAAAAATTGAGCAAAACTGTCGGTATGGGTAATGGTATGATCAAAATCAAAAAGTGCGAGATTCATATTGTTATATCTACGATTTATTTTTATAAATTTCAGGCATAAAAAAACCGCTTTAAAAGCGGTATTTTATCAAGTTGGTGCGCTCAGAGAGATTCGAACTCCCGACCCCTTAGTTCGTAGCCAAGTGCTCTATCCAGCTGAGCTATGAGCGCATATACTTGTGTGCCTATATCGGCGTGTTACGTCTGCCTGTTTAATTTACTTGGTGCGCTCAGAGAGATTCGAACTCCCGACCCCTTAGTTCGTAGCCAAGTGCTCTATCCAGCTGAGCTATGAGCGCGTAAGTAAATGGCGGTGAGAGAGGGATTCGAACCCTCGATACAGTTGCCCGTATGCGTCCTTAGCAGGGACGTGGTTTCAGCCACTCACCCATCTCACCGTAACAGGACGCAATAATACAAACTAAAATGCAGCTCAGCAAGTAAAGTTTTTGTTTTTTTCATCTTTTTTGATTCAATCATCTATTTTTTAAACAATTTCCGCATTTTAGCTGATTTTTTAGGCGATTTTATTGCTACCATAATCACATGCATCTCCTATACGCATAAAAAACTGACACTTCAACACATTATTGCAATGAATTACGTGCAGTCTATTTCTGCATGACTTATGCTAAACCTATCTGCTGATAAGAAGCCACACAATATGATGAAAAACTGGGTCGATCCTGAAGCCAAAGCGGAAGCGGAGCGTTATGACAATCCAATTCCTAGCCGTACTCTCATTTTAACCAGCCTCGAAAAACTTGAAACACCTCAATCACATGCTGAACTAGTTGATCATTTCAATTTACAAGATCAAAAAAGCATTGAAGCACTGAGCCATCGTCTGAGTGCTATGGTACGAGATGGTCAATTGGGCAAGGATGGCTTGAAGTTTCAACTCATGACCGACCAGCCAACGCATGAAGCGACAGTTTATATCAACAGTAAAGGACTCGGCTCAGCACATATCGATGGTCAAGATGATTTGTTACTACCAGAGCGCGAATTGCGTTTGGTATTCAACGGCGATCGCGTCAAAGTCCGTCAAACTTCGGTCGATCGCAAAGGTAAAGCTTGGGGACATATTGCTGAAGTTGTACAACACCGCGTCAAACAGGTGATTGGTAAATTGGCAGAACATGAAGGTGAATACTTTATTCAGCCAAGTACACCCAACAGCCATCAGCCGATTACGCTCGAAAAACAACTGATCGAACATGCTCAAGCCAAAGTTGGTGACAGTTTACGTGTGGCAATTGATGATTATCCAACTCGTGAAGAGTTTGCGACAGGACATATTGTTCAGTCGATGGCAGACAAAGCCAACACAGAAATCATTATTCCGCAAACTATTTTAGAGTTTGGTTTGCCGTATGAATTTCCTGAAGAAGTGGTTAAAGAAGCTGAAAGCTTTAAGGAGCCTTCAGCCAAAGATATTCAAGGACGTGTTGATTTACGTGATTTGGCGCTTGTTACCATTGATGGTGAAGATGCTCGCGACTTTGATGATGCCGTCTATGCGGAAAAACGTTCGGGCGGTGGCTACCGTGTCGTGGTGGCAATTGCTGATGTCAGTCATTATGTGCGTTTAGAACAGCCTTTAGATAATGAAGCACAAGAGCGTGGAACTTCGGTGTATTTTCCACACTTTGTCTTGCCGATGTTGCCTGAAGCCCTCTCCAATGGTTTGTGCTCGCTAAACCCACACGTTGACCGCTTATGTATGGTCTGCGATTTGAAATTATCGCGTGCAGGTCGAGTGACTGGCTTTGAGTTTTATCCTTCAGTGATGCATTCCAAAGCCCGTTTGACTTATGACCAAGTCGGAAAATATTTGGAAGGTGACTCTCAAGCCATTCCTGAAGACCGTGAAATTCGTAAGTCGATCAATATCTTGTTTCAACTCTATCAAACGTTAAAAGGCTTGCGTGCTGAACGTCATGCCATGGAGTTTGAGACGGTTGAAACTTATATGACGTTTGATGAGTTGGGCGGTATTAAAGAAATTTTGCCTCGCACCCGTAACGATGCTCACAAACTGATTGAAGAATGCATGTTGCTCGCCAACGTTGCAGCCGCAGAATACGCTTTAGAACATGATATTCCAATGCTGTACCGTGTGCATGAAGCCCCTGAGTTCTCACGCATTCAAAAGGTTCGTGATTTTGTGAAACTGTTGAATTTAGGCATTCCATTCCCTGAACAACCAACACAAGCCGATTATCAAAAAGTCATTGAAGCGACCAAAGACCGTATTGATGCAGCCAGCATTCATGCAGTGTTGTTACGCTCAATGATGCAAGCATTCTACAGCGCAAAAAATGCAGGACATTACGGTCTGGCTTATGAAGCGTATACCCACTTCACCTCTCCGATTCGTCGTTACCCTGACTTGCTCTTGCACCGTGCCATCAAAGCGCATTTAGACAACAAGAAACCTGTGCTTTCAGGTGCAGCACTCGATGATGCGGGTGAGCATTTCTCGCAAACCGAACGTCGTGCCGATGAAGCATCACGTAGCGTTACGACTTGGTTAAAATGCCACTATATGCAACAGCATTTGGGTGATGAATTTGTCGGTACCATCAGTGCTGTGGCTGAGTTTGGTTTATTTGTCACACTCAAAGATTTGTATGTCGATGGCATGATTCATATTAGCCAACTTGGTGATGACTTCTTTGTCTATGACCCTGCTAGCCAAACACTGATTGGGCAAAATCGTGGTCAGATCTTTGGTTTAGGCGATGAGTTGAATATTAAAGTCGCTGGCGTAAATCTTGAAGAACGAAAAATTGACTTTGAATTACTCAAACAGATCAGTCATGCAGGTCGAGCCATTCGCAGTCGTGCACCACGTGCGAGTAGCAAACCTACACTGCGTGAGCAAGTCTTCAATCAGCCAGACGTTGCAGCACCTCCTGCTGAGCCACAAGAAGCGGGTGAAAAACCTGTCCGTAAGAAAAAGGACAAAAATAAACCGAGTTCTTATGGCAAAAAAACAGCAAAAAAATCGACAGTGAAAGCTGAATCGAAAAGCAAAGACAAAGCCAAGAAAAAAGACAAAGTGAAAAAGAAAAAATCCAATGCCAAAACTCGGCAGGATTGATTCAACATCAAGTAAAAGAGCTTCGGCTCTTTTACTTTTTCTATCTCTTCTATTCCAATTCAATGAGAAAAGCACCGTTTCATTTAAGAACCTCATCCATTACCCTTGATTTCTGTCACTTTAAGCCTTAAATCTACAAATAACGTTTATATTTTTTGGCATACAGAATGACATTACAACAAGCAACGCTTCCTACTCCCCAGTTTGATCAAATTCAACTCGATCAATTAAAAGAGCAAATTCAGCAACAAATCCAAGCAGGATTAAAGTTTCTTACTGAACTGACTCAAGCTCCAACTGATTTTGCTACTCAAACTCAAGTGCTTGAGCAAATGGATACCCTTGAAAATAATATGAGTGAGTCATGGGGAGTCTTGGCCCATTTAAATTCAGTTATGAGCAATGCCGTAACGCGTGAAGTTTATCAGTCACTACTACCTCTCCTCAGTGAATACTATACACAACTTGGTCAACATACGGCGCTGTATCAGACTTACCAGCATCTTCATGATGGTCCGGAATTTTCAACGTTAACCCCTGCACAGCAAAGTGCGATTCGCCTTGCATTACGTGACTTTAAACTTTCAGGTGTGGCACTTGAAGGTGCAGCCAAACAGCGCTATGCAGAAATTTCTGCGCGTTTGTCTCAATTGTCTTCAGACTTTTCAAATCATGTCTTAGATGCTACACAAGCCTACTTTAAACCCCTCGAAGAGACTCAATTACAAGGTTTACCCGAAAGTAGTGTTGCCCTGTTAAAACAATATGGTCAGCAACGTGAGCTAGAACAAGCGGTTGCTACACTGGATTTTCCATCTTACTTGGCAATTATGACCTATGCCCAAGACCGCACTTTACGTGAGGAACTGTATAAAGCCTACACCACTCGTGCTTCCGAGCAGTCTCAGCATACTGAATTTGATAATTCAGAGGTTATGCAGGAAATCTTGAGTTTACGTCAGGAAATGGCGCAGCTAATTGGTTTTGACAACTACGCTGAATATTCACTTGCCAGCAAAATGGCGCCGAATGTCGCGACTGTTTTTGAATTTCTCAATGAACTGGCTGAACATGCTCGCACGCCTGCCTTACAAGAAATTGCCGAGTTAAAAGCCATTGCCGCACAAGATGGGATTGATGAATTACAACCTTGGGACAGTAGCTTCTATTCAGAAAAACTTAAACAGCAACAATTTAACCTGTCACAAGAAGCCTTAAAACCGTATTTCCCTGCACCCAAAGTCGTGCAAGGTTTATTTGAAATTGTACATCGTTTATATGGCATTCAAATTCAAGAACGTGCCGCACCTGTATGGCAGCCTGATGTGCGTTACTTTGAAATTGAAGATCAAGGACAAGTACTCGGTGGTTTCTATTTAGATTTATATGCACGCCATGGCAAACGTGGTGGTGCATGGATGAGTGGCTTCCGCTCACGTATGCAAACCGCACTGTCCCTACAAAAACCAATCTGCTATATGGTCTGTAACTTTACTCCACCTGTAGGCGATCAACCTGCCCTGTTGACACATGATGAAGTCACGACCTTATTCCATGAATTTGGACATGGCTTACATCACCTCCTGACCGAAGTCGACAATATTTCAGTGGCAGGAACACATGGTGTTGCATGGGATGCCGTAGAACTTCCAAGTCAATTTATGGAATTTTGGACATGGGATAAAGCTAGTCTAGACCTGATCAGTGAACACATTGAAACCAAGCAGACCTTACCGCAAGATTTACTCAATGCCCTACTCGATGCGCGTTTCTTCCAGTCTGGCATGCAAACCTTACGTCAGCTTGAATTTGCCTTGTTTGACCTCGAAATCCATCAGCATATACCTGCACTCAACACCGCTCAGATCCAAGACACTTTAGACCAAATTCGTCAGCGTATTTCTGTTTTACCAACCACAGCATATAACCGCTTCCAGCATAGTTTTAGCCATATTTTCGCAGGGGGATATGCAGCAGGTTACTATTCTTACAAATGGGCAGAGGTTTTAGCCAGTGATGCGTTTGATCGCTTTGAAAATGAAGGAATTTTCAACACAGACACTGGACATGAGTTCCGTAAAGCAATTTTAGCAGTCGGCGGTAAAGACACTGCACTTGATGCTTTTGTACATTTTCGTGGTCGTGAGCCTAAAATTGATGCGTTATTACGTCATCAGGGTTGGACGAAAGCGCCTAAAAACGCTTAAACTATGCGCTTAAAATTCATGATTCATGGTATAGGTATCATCTTATGAAAAAACGATTCATTGCAGGTGCAAAATGTCCAAAATGTGAAGCGTTAGATCGTGTGGTGATGCTCACTGAAAATGATCATGAATGGATTGAATGTATTGAATGTGGCTACAGTGAAAATCGACCAACACATGTCGAGGAGCCTGAAACTCCAGTTGTAGCAGATGAGGTGGGTGTTATTCAATTTCGCCCACGTCACGCCACTCCGTCAAACCATTAATTGACACGATTATGAAAACTAATAAATCAAATTCTTTCTTACTTTGGATTATTGTTGGCGTTCTTTTTGCCATTTGTTTAGCTGTATTTGTTTGGCAATCATGGTTTGTGACTGCTCCTACAACCAAAATACCTGCCACTGCACAACATAAAACACAAGCTCCTCCTATGGCACAACCTGTTGCATCATCTGAACCAATAACAACAGCTTCAGAACCTAAAACAACTCAACCAACGAAAAATTTGGTTGATGATAGCGTACTGAAACAGCCCGTACCTGAAAATCCATCTTTAGCAAAAGAAGAAGTATCCAAACTTGAAGATATTCAAAAGCAATTGAAACATCAAGAAGCGACTCTAAAAGCCCAACATAGTGATTCTGATAAATTAATCAGACTCAAACAAGAAGAAATTAAGCTTCTTGAACAACAACTTGCTGAGCAACAAAAAGCGCAGTAATAATAAAAAAAAGCAGCACAATCACGGTTCTGTATTATGCTGCTTGTCAAAGGTAAAGCTTGTAGAGTACAGCATAGTTCGGAACTTCAGTTTAAACATTCGCCCAAATCTATTTTTATTTGGTCATTTCGGTCAATTGCGGACGGTATAGCTTGGCCAAAATTTTCAGTTGTTTCCATTTTTGCAAGCTAAGCTGATCACACCAAATGACGCATGGCGGCTGTTCTTCTTGCCAGAACAGCACAATATATATGCCATGATCAACCAATCGAATTAAGTGTAATTGTTGATGATCGACAGTCCACAACTCAGATTCAAGTTGTGCAAGCACAGTAATATTCTGTTGTTTTAGTCGAAACCAAATCCAAGCCAAACTCGCCAGCAGAATCATTAATAAAACCAAATACCATGGCAATGCAGAATAACTCAGTATAAGCAACACGACATAGCACACAAATTGAAAAAACCAAGCAATCTTGCTTGGTTTTAACTGAAAACTTAGATTATTGATGGACATAATGCTTCAGTTTCACAATCAAATTTTTAATTTCAGGGCGTGGAGGTTCACCCACTTCCATAAACCAGTCCAGTAAATCAGGATCTTCCTGATCAACCAACTCAGCAAATAAAGCTTTTTCTTCAGGGCTTGCTTGCAAATAATATTGTCGAACATAGGGGTCAAAATATACATCAATTTCTTTTAATCCACGACGTGCACGGTAGATGACTTTACGTTCTTCTAAACTAATATCGTCTGACATATTGATTTCCAGTCCCATTGTTATGGCAAGTAGTGTAACAAGAATTTAAAAAAACGAAATAGCTCAATTCAGGATTTTATTTAGTCACGAAAGCTTAAATTTTTATCGCGAAAACTTACGTACTTTAAGATAAATTTATCCAGTAAATAGTTATGAGAAATCCGCCAAGGCAAACGTTTTCCTTGCTTTGGCATAATATCGGTAGCCCGCTGCAAATAACCCGAAGACAATTTACCCATAATGCCTTGCTGAGTACGCTGTTGAACATCGGTGTGTGCAACCACTTCTTTATGATGATGTGTGTGCATATATTTAAGTAATCGGCATACATACTGCGCAGCGATATCCACTTTTAACGTCCACGATGCATTGCTATAACCCATCATCAAAGCAAAATTAGGAACATCACTCAGCAATACCCCCTGATACAGCATTTTTTCACCCAAATTCACAGGTTGATGATCAATTGTCAGTTGTAAACCACCCAACAACTGGATCTGTAAGCCTGTGGCAGAAATGATCAAATCAGCATCTAAATGCTCTCCTGACCTTAACTGAATCCCTGATGGGGTAAAATGATCAATATGATCCGTGACAATGCTTGCCTCACCCTCACGTAACACCTGAAATAAATCCCCTTCTGGAACGGCACATAAACGTTGATCCCAAGGAGAATAATTTGGAGTGAAATGTCGCATATCGACTTTGCCTTGCAATTCCTGCTCAACAGATTGCAGTAGCAAACGCTTCGTAAGCTTTGGCATGCTTTCAGCCATCTGAAAAATGATACGCTGCAACAAAATATTTCGACCACGAACAAAACGATAGGCCCATGTTGCTGAAAGATGCTGATGTAGCAATTGATAGGTTGAATCTTGAGCTGATATTTTAGCGACATAACTCGGAGAACGTTGTAATAAGGTGACATGTCGAGCACCTGATTTGGCTAACGCAGGGACAAGCGTGACTGCCGTTGCTCCACTACCGATGACAACCACTTTTTTATTTTGATAATTCAGGTCAGCTGGCCAGTGCTGAGGATGAATCAATTGACCCTGAAAATTGTCTTGCTGAGGAAAATTCGGTAAATAGCCCTGATCATAATTATAATAACCCGTACAGCTAATCATAAAACGTGCTTGCCAAATTTCAACTTGCTGCTTGTTATTTTCTACATGCAATCGCCAATATTTGCTCTGAGTATCGTAATTGGCTGCTTTGACCTGTTTTTCAAATTCGATCAAAGTAGACAAATTATAGTGATCTACGACTTCTTCTAAATAATCCTGAATAGATTGACCATCTGCTAAAGTCTGACTTTTTAACCACGGATAAAATTGATAACTCAACGTTGACATATCTGAATCAGATCGGATTCCTGGGTAGCGAAATAAATCCCAAGTTCCCCCAATATTTGAGCGGCGTTCTAAAATTTTAAAACTGAGCGTAGGGCATGACTGCTGCAAATGTACAGCTGCGCCAATTCCTGAAATTCCTGCTCCAATAATCAATACATCGACATGATGTTCCATTGGTAATATCATCTTGTGTTTTGAATTATTCTAACTGATTTCCCCATAAAAAAAGGTCGGTATAAACCGACCTTTTTCGAACAACTAAGTTCTTTTGCGAAATTATTTAACTTCGCGATCTACTAGCTCAACGTAAGCCATCGGCGCAGCATCACCTGCACGGAAGCCCGCTTTAAGAACACGTAGATAACCGCCGTTACGTTCTTTGTAACGAGGGCCAAGAACGGTAAATAATTTACCAACAGTTGCTGCATTACGAGTACGAGCAAACGCTAAACGGCGGTTTGCTACTGTATCGTTTTTAGCTAAAGTGATTAAAGGCTCAGCAACACGGCGAAGTTCTTTCGCTTTAGGCAAAGTTGTTTTAATTAACTCATGCTCTACTAAAGCATTTGTTAAGTTTTGGAACAACGCCTTACGATGGCTGCTTGTACGGCCTAATTTCACACCACTATTACGATGACGCATGGTGATAGTCCTACTTAATTAACGGCTACGATAGGCGAAACGATCGTCCATGCGTAAACTAGCTGGTGGCCAGTTTTCTAAACGCATGCCGAGTTGCAAGCCTTTCGAAGCTAAAACATCTTTAATCTCAGTCAACGATTTCTTACCTAGGTTAGGAGTTTTTAATAACTCAACCTCAGTACGTTGAACAAGATCACCAATGTAGTAAATATTTTCTGCCTTCAAACAGTTAGCAGAACGAACAGTAAGCTCGAGATCATCTACTGGACGAAGCAAAATTGGATCAACTTCTTCGCGAGGTTCTTGAGCAACAGGAGCTTGATCTTTCTGAAGATCAACAAAAATTGCAATTTGTTGTTGCAAGATTGTTGCCGCTTTGCGGATTGCTTCTTCAGGATCAACTGTACCGTTGGTTTCAAGATCAATGACCAGCTTATCAAGGTCAGTACGTTGTTCTACACGCGCATTTTCTACGGTGTAAGACACGCGCTTAATTGGGCTATAAGAAGCATCTAACTGCAAACGACCTACTGGACGTGTTTCACCTTCAGGGAAACGTGAGTCAGATGTTTCATAACCACGACCTTGAGACACTTTCAAACGCATTTTCAATGCGCCTGTAGCACTTAATGTGCCGATCAAATGCTCAGGATTCACCAATTCAACATTATGAGGTAAACGAAGGTCAGCAGCTGTTACGTCTCCTGGACCTTGTTTTTCTAATGTTAGGTAAGCTTCGTTTTGATCGAACAGCTTAATAGACAATCCTTTAAGGTTCAGCAAGAGCTCGACGATGTCCTGCTGCAAGCCTTCTAAAGTACTGTACTCGTGCTCGACACCTTCTATCTCTACTTCAACCACAGCAGCGCCAGGTAAAGAAGACAATAGAATGCGACGTAAAGCATTACCCAAAGTGTGACCAAAGCCACGCTCTAAAGGTTCCAGAATCACTTTTGCCGAGGTCCCGCTTGCCGCTTCGACCTTGATCGCTTGCGGAGTTAGAAACTCGTTTGCAGTACGCGTCATTTATTGCTACCTCAAGGATTATTTAGAATACAATTCTACAATCAAGCTTTCGTTGATTTCAGCAGGTAGATCTGAACGATCTGGTGCAGCTTTGAACGTACCTTCAAACTTAGAATGATCAATCTCAATCCAAGAAGGAATGCCACGTTGAGTAGCTAATTCAATTGCATTTTTGATACGCAATTGTTGTTTAGCACCTTCATGAACAGCAATAACATCACCAGCTTTAACTTGGATAGACGCGATGTTTACACGACGGCCATTCAAAGTGATAGAACGGTGAGATACTAACTGACGAGCTTCTGCACGTGTAGAACCAAAACCCATGCGATAAACTACGTTATCAAGGCGGCTTTCAAGCAATTTCAACAAGTTCTCACCTGTTGCACCTTTAACACGAGCTGCTTCTTTATAGTAATTACTAAATTGACGCTCTAACACACCGTACATACGACGTACTTTTTGTTTTTCACGTAATTGTAGTGAGTACTCAGATTGCTTTCCGCGAGCTTGGCCATGTTGACCAGGCGCTTTTGCATGCTTTTTAGTTTTGACGTCAAATGGTTTAACGCCAGATTTAAGTTGCAGGTCTGTCCCTTCGCGGCGAGAGAGTTTGCATTTTGGACCAATATAACGAGCCATGAATGTTTCTCCTTACACGCGACGTTTTTTAGGTGGACGGCAACCGTTGTGAGGGATTGGTGTCACATCGGTAATGCTGTTAATCTTATAACCCACTGCGCCTAATGCACGAACCGCAGACTCACGACCAGGACCAGGACCTTTTACAAGGACGTCCAGATTTTTCAAACCGTAATCCAAAGCTGCTTTACCAGCAACTTCAGCAGCTACCTGAGCAGCAAACGGAGTTGATTTACGTGAACCACGGAAGCCTTGTCCACCTGAGGTAGCCCAAGCCAATGCATTACCTTGACGATCGGTAATCGTTACAATGGTGTTATTAAAAGACGCGTGAATGTGTGCAACACCTTCAGAGACGGTACGAGTGACCTTCTTGCGTGTGCGAGTATCTTTAGCCATCTTTTAGCTTCCAGAAATCTTACTTTTTAATCGGTTTGCGCGGACCTTTACGGGTACGTGCGTTAGTTTTGGTGCGTTGACCGCGGACAGGCAAGCTACGACGATGACGAAGACCACGGTAGCAGCCTAAATCCATTAAACGTTTAATGTTCATGGAAATTTCGCGGCGCAAGTCACCTTCGGTAGGAACCTTAGCAACTTCTGCACGAATCGCATCAAGCTGAGCATCATCCAATTCACGTACTTTAGTTGTTGGAGCAATACCAACAGCAGCTAAGATATTCTTAGCAGTGTGGCGACCAACACCAAAAATGTAAGTGAGGGAGATAACAGCATGCTTGTTATCCGGAATGTTTACACCGGCAATACGAGCCATTCACTTTCTCCAAAAAGGCAGGTCGAGATAATCAACCGCCCCATCAAATTCTTGAGGGGCGGATAGTAACCCAATTCGCCTACTGAAATCAACAGGTCTTGATTATAAAATTAACCTTGACGCTGCTTATGACGAGGTTCAGCGCTACAAATCACGCGGATTACCCCATTACGACGGATAACTTTACAGCTACCACAAATTTTCTTTACAGAAGCCTGTACTTTCATGATGAAACCTCTAAGTGCGCTTATCCCTTCGGATGAGCAGTCGTTTTTCTCATAAGCGTTTGATTATCATATTGGTGTGAAGTCAAATGGGCTTGTAACTGCGCCATAAAATCCATCACAACAACAACAACAATCAGCAATGATGTTCCACCAATATTCACTGACATGCTAAAAGCACTTTGCAAAATCATTGGCATTAAACAAATTACTGTAATATATATTGCCCCAATAAAGGTCAAACGATTGAGAATATGATCTAAATAACGAGCAGTTTGCTCACCTGGGCGAATACCAGGCACATAAGCTCCGCTGCGTTTTAAGTTCTCTGCTACTTCTTTTGGACTAAATACAAGCGCCGTATAAAAATAACAGAAAAAGATAATTAACGCACCAAAGAGCACCAAATACAAAGTATGTCCAGGCGACAAAACAAGTGCCAAATCTTGCAGTGTACGCTTCACTACACCAGCATTTGGATCAGCACTTCCTACCCATTGCCCCAAACTTGCTGGGAACAACAACAATGAGCTTGCAAAAATTGCAGGAATCACCCCTGCCATATTAATTTTTAATGGCAAATGAGTTTGCTGAGCCGTAAAAATACGACGACCTTGCTGCTTTTGCGCATAGTTTACTGAAATACGACGTTGCGCTTTTTCAATAAATACGATTGCCACCAATACAGCAAGTGCAATCAAAGCAAAAACAACCAAACCGATTAGACTTACTTGACTATCTGCTGAGAAAAACTGCAAAACCATATTTGGAAGGTTTGCAACAATTCCTGCAAAAATAATCATTGAGATTCCATTACCAATACCACGTTCGGTAATTTGCTCTCCAAGCCACATCAAGAACATCGTACCCGCAACTAAAGAAGTTACAGCAGGTACATAAAATGCCAAGCCATTTGTCAAAGTGATTCCTTGACTAATTAAGCCTGCACACATTCCCGTTGCCTGAACAACAGCAAGTAGTAATGTGCCTTGACGCGTATACTGGTTAATTTTGCGCTTACCTTGCTCACCTTCTTTTTTCAAAGCTTCGAGCGAAGGGATTACTGTTGACATTAACTGCACAATAATAGATGCAGAAATGTATGGCATGATCCCTAAGGCAAGAATAGACATTCGTTGCAATGCCCCACCTGAAAACATGTTAAACAAACCAAGGATAGTCCCTTGGTTTGCATTAAAAAGTCGTTCAAGTGCAGCATTATTAATGCCTGGTACCGGAATATGCGATCCTAGTCGAAAGACCAACAATGCACAGATGAGAAAAATCATCCGACGAATAATTTCACGGTATTTCACATGAAATGGTTGGCCTTTCATCATGTTGACATGACCTGAGGAACTAGGAGACATAGACACTAGTGATTACTCCTCGACTTTACCGCCAGCAGCTTCAATTGCAGCTTGTGCGCCTTTAGTCAATGCAACACCTTTAACAGTGAACGCACGAGTTACTTCACCAGAAAGTACAACACGAGCACGAAGTTGATCGCGACGTACTACGTTTGCAGCTTTTAAAGTTTCAAGACTAACGATATCGCCTTCTACTTTAGCAAGTTCTGATAAACGTACTTCAGCAGTTTTTAAAGCGATTTGGCTAGTGAAACCAAATTTAGGTAAACGACGGTAAATCGCTGTTTGACCACCTTCAAAGCCTGGACGTACGCCACCGCTTTTACGTGATTTTTGACCTTTAACACCACGACCACCAGTCTTACCAACACCTGAACCGATACCACGGCCAAGACGACGGTGTTCGCGTTTAGCACCTTCTGCAGGTGCAATCTCATTTAAACGCAGAGTCATGGCTTATTCCTCTACACTAACCATATAGTAGACTTTATTGATCATACCACGGTTAGAAGGAGTGTCTTGCACTTCTACAGTATGACCGATGCGACGCAGACCTAAACCTTGAAGGCAAAGCTTGTGATTTTTCAAGCGATGCGAAGCAGATTTAGTCTGGGTAACTTTAATCGTTTTCATGATCGATTACCCTTGAATTTCTTCTACTGATTTACCACGTTTCGCAGCGACTTTCTCAGGAGAAGTCATATCACGCAAACCTTTGAAAGTTGCGTTTACTACGTTAGCAGCATTTGTAGAACCATAACATTTAGCAAGTACGTTATGTACACCTGCAGCTTCAAGAACGGCACGCATAGCACCACCAGCAATTACGCCAGTACCTTCTGAAGCAGGTTGCATGTATACACGGCTTGCGCCATGACGAGCATTCACAGGATGTTGTAAAGTATTACCAGCAAGGTCTACAGTGATCATGTTACGACGAGCAGCTTCAAGCGCTTTAGAAATAGCAGCTGGAACTTCACGTGCTTTACCACGACCGAAACCTACGCGACCATTACCATCACCAACCACAGTTAACGCTGTGAAAGAGAAGATACGACCACCCTTAACAACTTTGGCTACACGATCAACGGCAACCAGCTTTTCAACAAGACCTTCGTTTTGTTCAACTTTAGCCATGATTAGAACTCCAAGCCGTTTTCACGAGCAGCATCAGCCAAGGCTTTGATACGACCATGATATTTAAAACCAGAACGGTCAAATGCAACTTTGGTAACACCAGCTGCTTTCGCACGCTCTGCGATTAAAGCACCTACTTTAGTCGCTGCTTCAATATTACCAGTTGCACCAGCACGTAAAGTAGCATCTAAAGTTGAAGCTTGCGCTAAAACTTTGCCACCATCTGCTGAAATAACTTGAGCATAGATGTGACGCGGAGTGCGGTTTACACACAAACGAGTCGCACCCAATGCACGAATGTGCAAGCGTGTGCTTTTCGCACGACGCAAACGGGTTTGTTTCTTTTCGTTCATAAGAACCTCGCGCCTTATTTCTTCTTAGCTTCTTTACGAAGAACAACTTCATCCGAGTAACGAACACCTTTACCTTTATATGGCTCTGGTGAACGGTAAGAACGGATATTTGCAGCCACTTGACCCAACAATTGCTTGTTAGCTGATTTCAATACGATTTCAGTCGCTGTTGGAGTTTCTGCAGTTACACCTTCAGGCAATGTGTAATCGATTGGATGCGAGAAACCGAGGTTTAAATTAACCACGTTTCCTTTGATCGCAGCTTTATAACCGACACCAATAAGTTGTAACTTACGTTCGAAACCTTCGTTAACACCTTTAACAAGGTTGTTCAATACAGCGCGAGCAGTACCAGCTTGCATCCAAGCGTCTTTCGACTCTTTAACTGGAGCAATTTGAAGTTTACCTTCTTCCTGTTTTAGCTCGACCAGCGCATGCAGGTTGAAAGACAAAGTACCTTTGCTGCCTTTCACTTCGACCTGCCGGCCGTTCTGAGTAACTGTTACACCGTTAGGTACAGTTACTGGGGCTTTAGCCACACGAGACATGAGGAATCACCTATTAAGAAACAAAAGCAATAACTTCACCACCAACGCCCGCAGCACGTGCAGCGCGATCAGTCATGATGCCTTTGCTTGTAGAAACAATTGCAATACCCAAACCTTGCTTAACGCTAGGAAGTTTATCTTTACCGCGATATTGGCGAAGACCTGGACGGCTTACGCGTTTCACAGTTTCAATAACTGGCTTGCCTTCAAAATATTTTAAAGTAATAGTCAAAGTAGCTTTGCCTTCATTGTCAGCAACTTCTACATTTGAAATATAACCTTCTTGCTCTAAGACGTTTGCAATAGCAACCTTCAATTTAGAGCTTGGCATAGAAACAGTTGATTTCTTAGCCATTTGTGCGTTACGAACACGTGTTAACATGTCGGCAACGGTATCTTGCATACTCATTTAGTCGCTCCTTACCAGCTTGCCTTCACAACGCCTGGTACATCACCTTGCATCACAGTATCACGTAGTTTGTTACGGCTTAGACCGAACTTACGGAAATAACCATGAGGACGACCAGTTAAACCACAACGGTTACGAAGACGTACAGGAGATGCATTACGTGGCAATGCTTGTAATTTTAACATCGCTTCAAAACGCTCTTCGTCGCTTGCATTTACATTTGCAATCGTAGCTTTTAATTCAGCACGTTTTGCAGCAAATTTAGCAACAGTTTTTTCGCGTTTTAATTCGCGATTAATCATACCTTTCTTAGCCATATCGACCTCTTATTTGAACGGGAAGCCGAATGCACGCATAAGCGCACGGCCTTCGTCATCGGTGCGAGCAGTAGTAGTGATAGTAATATCCATACCACGAATACGATCAATCTTGTCGAAATCGATTTCAGGGAAAACGATTTGTTCTTTCAAGCCCATCGAGTAGTTACCACGACCGTCGAAAGATTTCGCTGAGAAACCACGGAAGTCACGGATACGAGGGATTGCAATCGCGATCAAACGATCCAAGAATTCGTACATACGTTCGCCGCGTAAAGTAACTTTACAACCGATCGGCCAACCATCACGGATTTTGAAACCAGCGATAGATTTACGTGCAAGTGTAAGCACTGGTTTTTGACCAGCGATTGCTTGCATATCAGAAAGCGCGCCATCTAATAATTTTTTATCAGCAGCTGCTGCGCCTACACCCATATTCAGAGTGATTTTTGTGATGCGAGGAATTTCCATCACATTCTTAATGCCAAGTTCTTCTTGTAACTTAGCTTTAAGTTCTTCGTTGTAACGTGTTTTAAGTCTGGCCATCGCCGTTTCAACCTATTACTTCGCTACCGCCACTGGTTCACCATTTGATTTGTAAACGCGAGTTTTCACGCCTTCAATCACTTGGTAACCAACACGGTCAGCCTTTTGGGTTGTAGCATTTAAAATTGCCACGTTTGAGATATGAAGCGAAGCTTCCTGAGTAACGATGCCGCCTTCAGCGCCAGTTACACGGTTTGGCTTTTGGTGCTTCTTCACTAAGTTAAGGCCTTCAACCTTAACACGGTCTTCAGAAATAGACAGAACAGTACCCTGTTTGCCTTTTTCTTTACCTGCGATCACAATTACTTGATCGCCTTTTTTAATCTTAGCCATGATCGCCTCTTATAGAACTTCAGGAGCCAATGAAATGATTTTCATGAACTGTTCAGTACGAAGTTCACGAGTCACTGGTCCGAAGATACGAGTTGCAATCGGAGCTTTGTTGTTGTTCAAAATAACAGCTGCGTTATCGTCGAAACGAATAACTGAACCATCTGGACGACGGATGCCGAATTTTGTACGTACAACTACCGCATTCATCACGTCACCTTTTTTAACACGGCCACGTGGAATTGCTTCTTTTACAGTAACTTTAATAATGTCGCCAACAGAAGCATAACGACGATGTGAACCACCAAGTACTTTAATACATTGTACGCGGCGAGCACCACTGTTGTCTGCTACGTCGAGCATACTTTCGGTTTGAATCATTGCCCTACTCCAAAACCGAGCATCACCGGTCGCAATTTCGAAAGACGCATAGCGTACTCGAAATTAACCGATGATGCAACAAGAACGTCTAATTACTCAGCAGCCGCTTCAACTACTTCCACTAAAGTCCAAGCTTTAGTTTTAGAAATTGGGCGGCTTTCTTTGATGGTTACGATATCGCCAGTTTTAGCAGTATTGTTCTCATCATGAGCGTGTAATTTTGTTGAACGGCGGATTGATTTGCCATACAACGGGTGTTGAACGCGGCGTTCAATAAGAACAACAATAGACTTGTCCATTTTGTCGCTTACAACTTTGCCGGTTAACGTGCGGACTGTTTTTTCACTCATTGTCCGTTCCCCTGTTTTTCGGTAAGGAGTGTCTTAATACGAGCAATCGCTTTGCGCGCAACTTGTACTTCATGAGATTTACCCAATTGACCAGTTGCCTTTGCCATACGAAGACGGAATTGGTTAAGCTGTTGCTCATCAAGCAAAGCTTTCAACTCTTCTACCGATTTTTCACGTAGATCTTTAGTTTTCATTACATTACCGTCCGAGTCACGATAGTGGTTTTAAACGGAAGTTTAGCAGCAGCTAAAGTGAATGCTTCACGCGCTAACTCTTCGTTCACACCTTCAATTTCGTACAGGATCTTACCTGGTTTGATCTCGCAAACCCAGTATTCCACGTTACCTTTACCGTTACCCATACGTACTTCTAATGGTTTTTCGGTAATTGGTTTGTCAGGGAATACGCGGATGAAGATTTTACCACCACGTTTGATACGACGGCTAATGGTACGACGCGCAGCTTCGATCTGACGAGCAGTCATACGACCACGTTCAGTTGCTTTAATTGCGATCGAACCAAATGATACTGTACTACCACGATGTGCAAGACCAGTGTTACGGCCTTTTTGCACTTTACGGAATTTGGTACGTTTTGGTTGCAACATGGATTATTCTCCCTTGTCTGCAGCACGGTCTGAACGACGACCACGACGCTCTTGACCTTCACCACGACCACGACCGCGTTTAGCTGGACGTTCTTCGGCTGGAGCTGGGTTCATGACTTGTTTCATGCCACCCAAGATTTCACCACGGAAAATCCAAACTTTAACACCAATCGTACCGTAAGTTGTTTCTGCACGCATAGTTGCGTAGTCGATGTCAGCACGAAGTGTATGTAAAGGTACACGACCCTCACGATACCATTCTGTACGAGCGATCTCTGCACCACCTAAACGACCAGAAACTTCAACTTTGATACCTTTAGCACCAGCACGCATTGTGTTTTGTACCGCACGCTTCATGGCACGACGGAACATGACACGTTTTTCCAATTGAGAAGCGATAGCTTCAGCAACTAGACGAGCGTCCAAGTCAGGGCGATCAATTTCGTTGATGCTTACTTGCGCAGGCACACCCATGATAGTGGTGAGCTCACGTTGTAATTTTTCAATGTCTTCGCCTTTTTTACCGATCACGATACCAGGACGAGCAGTGCTAATTGTTACTTTAGCAGCGCCTGTTGGACGTTCGATAAGAATATTGCTGACCATCGCATTCTTAAGTTTTTTAGTCAAAAACTCACGAACTTGTAAATCTTTAAGCAAGTATTCAGCGTATTGTTTCGGATTCGCATACCAGTTAGCGTTATGACGTTTCACAACACCTAGGCGGATACCGATTGGATGAACCTTCTGACCCATATCAAACCCCTACCTTAACGGTGATGTGACAAGTACGCTTAGTAATACGATCTGCACGGCCTTTAGCACGTGGCATAATACGTTTAAGGCTAATGCCTTCATCAACGTAAATCGTAGAAACTTTAAGGTCGTCTACATCTAAACTGTTATTGTGTTCAGCATTCGCAATTGCAGATTCCAATGCTTTTTTAACTAAAACTGCAGCTTTTTTATTGCTGAAGTTTAAGATGTTAAGCGCGTGAGCAACTGACTTGCCACGGATAAGATCTGCAACCAAACGAGCTTTCTGTGCCGAGATAGCGGCACCGCGTAATTTAGCAGTTACTTCCATCATAGCACCTATTAACGTTTAGACTTCTTGTCAACACCGTGACCACGATAGGTACGAGTTGGCGCGAATTCACCGAGTTTGTGACCAACCATGTGTTCAGTAACAATTACTGGAACGTGGTTACGGCCATTGTGTACAGAGATTGTTAGACCAACAAAATCCGGGAGGATCATCGAACGACGTGACCATGTCTTGATCGGCTTACGGTTGTTAGCAGCAATAGCAGCTTCAACTTTAGCGAACAAGTGCGCATCGACGAATGGACCTTTTTTCAATGAACGAGGCATTAATCAGATTCCTTTACTTGACGCGACGATCGCGAATAATCATCTTAGTCGTACGCTTGTTGGTACGTGTCTTGTACCCTTTAGCTTTTTGACCCCATGGGCTCACAGGTTGAATACCTTTGTTACGCCCTTCACCACCACCATGTGGGTGATCAACTGGGTTCATTGCCATACCACGTACGGTAGGACGAACACCACGCCAGCGCGCAGCACCAGCTTTACCCAATGAGCGAAGGTTGTTTTCTTGGTTAGAAACTTCACCAATTACAGCGCGACATTCAACATGAATTTTACGCATTTCGCCTGAACGTAGACGAACAATTGCGTAAGAACCATCACGACCTAACAACTGAACAGAAGTACCAGCAGAACGTGCTAATTGAGCACCTTTACCGATTTTAAGTTCAACATTGTGTAGAGTAGAACCGATTGGCATGTTACGAAGTGGCAAGCAGTTACCTGGACGAATTGGAGCATCGTTACCAGATTGTACTTTATCGCCAGCACGTAAGCCTTTAGGCGCAATGATATAACGACGTTCACCGTCAGCATACAAAACTAATGCAATGTGTGCAGTACGGTTAGGATCGTATTCAATACGCTCTACAGTAGCAGGAATGCCATCTTTATTACGTTTAAAGTCAACAAGACGGTAGTGTTGTTTATGACCACCACCTACGTGACGAGTTGTAATGTGACCGTTGTTATTACGACCACCAGTACGTTTTTTAGCTTCAACCAACGGAGCATGAGGCGCGCCTTTGTGAAGATGGCTATGAACCACTTTCTCTACAAAGCGACGTCCTGGAGACGTTGGCTTACATTTTTGAATCGGCATAATTTTCGTCCTTATTCCGCTGCGCTTTCAGCGGTATCGCCCAAGTCAGCCATTTCGACATCTTGGCCAGCTTTCAGGGTGACGTATGCTTTTTTAACATCAGAACGACGTCCTAATGTTTTACCAAAGCGCTTAGTCTTACCTTTAGTGATTGTTGTGTTTACTTTCACAACTTCAACACCAAATAGTTGTTCAACTGCTTTTTTGATTTCAAGTTTGTTTGCATCAAGTGCAACTTTAAATACTTGAACACCAGCAGTTTCACCTAAAACTTGAGCTTTTTCTGAGAATACTGGTCCTTGAAGGACTTGATAGATACGTTCGTTGTTCATCCGAGTTCTACCTCAATTTTCTTAGCAGCAGCCACAGACATAACAACTTTATCGAACGCAATCAAGCTAACAGGATCGATTGCAGTTGCATCAACCACATCAACGTGTGGAAGGTTACGCGCTGCAAGATATAAATTCTCTTCAACAGCTTCTGTAACGATCAATGCACGAGGAGCATTCAAGTCGTTAAGTTTTGCAAGCAATTCTTTAGTTTTCGGAGCTGCAACAGCAATCTCTTCAACCAATACAAGACGATCTTGGCGAACAAGTTCAGCTAAGATACATTGCATTGCACCGCGGTACATTTTACGGTTAACTTTTTGAGACCAGTCTTGTGGACGAGCAGCAAATGTTTTACCACCGCCAACCCAGATTGGGCTACGAATAGAACCAGCACGAGCGCGACCAGTACCTTTTTGACGGAATGGTTTTTTACCACCACCAGATACGTCAGCACGTGATTTCTGAGCTTTCGAACCTTGACGACCGCCAGCTAAGTAAGCTGTAACAACTTGGTGTACAAGTGCTTCGTTAAAGTCACGACCGAAAGCAACTTCAGACAATTCAACAGCAGAGCCGGAAACAGTTTGTAAATTCACGTTATTTCCCCTCAGGCCTTGATCGTAGGACGAACGGTAACGTCACCACCAGTAGCACCAGGGACTGCACCTTTAACAACTAGAACTGAACGTTCAGCATCAATAGCAACAATCTCAAGACCCTGAGTAGTTACGCGTTCAGCACCTAAATGGCCAGCCATTTTTTTGCCTTTGAATACGCGACCAGGAGTCTGGTTTTGACCAGTAGAACCTAAAACACGGTGAGAAACCGAGTTACCATGTGTAGCATCTTGTGTACGGAAGTTCCAACGCTTAACACCACCTTGGAAACCTTTACCTTTAGATGTACCAGTAACGTCAACGATTTGACCAACTGTAAACATATCAACAGTTAGAACACCACCAACTTCACGACCTTCAAGATCAGCTTCTGTAGCGCGGAATTCTTGAACTAGACGACCAGCAGCAACACCCGCTTTCGCAAAGTGACCTTTCTGAGCGTTAGTTACGCGAGATTCGCGACGTTCACCAGTAGTGATTTGAATCGCTTGATAACCATCAGTTTCAAGCGTTTTGATTTGAGTGATGCGGTTTGGATCAACCTCAATCACTGTTACAGGCACAGAAACACCAGCATCTGTAAAGATACGGGTCATACCGCACTTGCGACCGACTAAACCAATAGCCATGTGCATAAACCTCTAAAAAAGCGGCCTAATTAACTTAAGAGTGTTAATTAACCGAAAGCCTTAACCCAATGCGATCTGAACATCAACACCAGCTGCAAGATCCAATTTCATCAACGCATCAACAGTTTTGTCTGTAGGTTGAACGATATCGATCAAACGTTTGTAAGTACGAATTTCGTATTGGTCACGAGCATCTTTATTTACGTGTGGTGATGTTAAAACGTTAAAACGTTCGATGCGAGTTGGCATCGGGATTGGACCACACACTTGTGCGCCAGTACGTTTTGCAGTTTCTACGATTTCTTGAGCTGATTGATCAATTAAACGATGATCAAAAGACTTCAAACGGATACGAATTCTCTGGTTAGACATACCAGTTAACTCCAAGCCAAAATATATAAAGAATCACCCATGACGCATCTCACCTATTGGTAAGTGTCAAGGGCAGTGAAAATCACTAAGGTCATGATCGATGCCACGACTGTTACGATTAGGTTATATTTTTCAATAACCATACTCTCTTTGAGAGGTCGCTCATTATAACCATTGTTCAATGATTACGCAAATATCTTTTGCATATATTTTTACCGATGATCAAGTCTGTTCCTATTTTCAAAAGATTAGCTTTTAAAAATTAAAGCCTTCAATCAAACCGCTTTGATTAGGCGATCGCCATTCATTTTTATTTAAATCACAACTTTTTTATTTTTACACTGACTTTTCAAAAAATGGGGGTTAGGCACTTTTTAAAACAAATTCAATCGCACGATTCAACAAGTCATTGCCTTGTAAAAAATATTGGAGTGGTGTTTTTTTTAGGTGATCAATACTACGAATCTGCTCTCCATCCAAAACAGCGATTTTGTCATCATCATCCAAGAAGTTTTGCAATACATCAGGGGTCATTTCCGGATGAAACTGAAAGCCCAAAACATTATTGCCGATTTGATACATTTGATTACGGCAAACTGGATTTTCAGCCAGATGGATTGCACCTTTTGGAATATCAAAAGATTCATTGTGCCACTGCAAAACACTAAATTCTTTTGGCAGTTCAAAACAATGTTGAGGAACATTATCAATGCGGTAGACCGTACTCCACCCCAACTCTTTGTGTGTATTGCGGCTCACTGCAGCACCCAAAGCATTCGCAATCAGCTGACCACCCAAGCATAAGCCTATCGCAGGTTTGCCCGTTGCCAAGTAACGGCGAATCCAGCGCTTTTCTATTTTTAACCAAGGATAATTCGCCTCATCATTCACACTCATTGGCCCTCCCATAATAATTAAGAGATCCACATCCTCAATTTGAGGTAGTGCTTCGATTTCTAAGCATGTATCGCTCGGCAAGGCAAAAAATTCTGTCGCAGTAATTTTGGCTTGATGAGCTTTTAAAAATTCATAGCAGCTACCAAACCCTTCCCCTGCGATGTGTTGAAAATAATGAACTTTTAAATGCGTCTTCATGCATCATTGTCCCATAATTGCGATGATTAAACTTTAATTAGCAAAAATAGCGCCAACTTTTAGAAAAAAGAGTCCTTTTTTTTGATTTTTTATTTCTATTATTTTTTGATCCAAATCACTTAAATTAATATCAATCTTTTGATTCATAGAGCAATCCTTTGAAAAAATCACCTCAAACCCAACTCATTCATGCACCAAGATTAGCTCCACAATATATTGAAACCATTCAACCTCCCCTTTATCGCGCATCAACTATTATTTTTGAGAACACTCAAAAGTTATTTGATCGGCATTGGAGTGATCGTTATGACTATAGTTATGGCACACATGGCACGCCAACCACCTATACGCTTGCCGATAAAATCGCACAGCTTGAACATGGTCAATACTGTTTATTAACCCCTAGTGGTTTATCTGCCGTTAATTTAGTCAATTCCGCCTTACTCAAATCAGGAGATGAAGTTTGGGTTCCCGATAATATCTACGGCCCAAGCATGGCACACGCACGCTATTTGGAGCAAAATTTTGGGGTCATTGTTCGGATATACAATCCACTCGACTATGATAGCTTTCAGCCCTCCAAACAAGCCAAGCTGCTTTGGCTAGAAGCTGCAGGATCAGTCACTTTAGAATTTCCAGATCTAGTCAATCTGGTTAAAAAAGCCAAACAGCACCAGATTACTACTGTTCTCGATAATACTTGGGGTGCAGGTTTAGCCTTTAATGCTTTCGATTTTTCAGATGAACATTTATCTGTTGATATTAGCGTGCATGCGCTCACCAAATACCCAAGTGGTGGTGGTGACATTTTAATGGGCAGTGTCGTGACGCAAGATCATACACTCCACTTAAAGCTACTCCATCTTCATGCCACTCAAGGCATTTCTGTTTCAGGAGATGATTGTGCCCAAATTCAGCGCAGCCTTGCACATATGCAATTACGCTATCAACAACAATCCATGACTGCTCAAGCAATTTTGCAGTGGCTCAAACAACAAAATAAAATTCAACAAGTTCTACATCCAAGTGATTCTCTTTCAGCTGGACATAAATTCTGGCTTGAAGTTTGCCAAGACCAACAAAGTGCAGGTTTGGTCAGTGTCATTTTCCAAGAACACTACACGCTTGAAGATATCCGTCGCTTTTGCGATGCCTTACAACTCTTCAAACTCGGCTTTAGTTGGGGCGGTCCTGTGAGCCTTGTTATGCTTTACGATTTAAAAGAGATGCGCAATCTAGAACACCCGCATCTTGCAAACGGCTTCCTAGTTCGCTTTTGTATTGGTCTAGAATCGAGTGAAGATTTGATGACTGACATCAAACAGGCCCTTCAAGTTCTATAACATTGTCATTTCTGCTTAGCTTTTCTATATTGCTAAGCAGACTCTTATTCATTCATACACTTGTCATTATTTTTTATTAAAAATATTCCGAACAAAAAATTTCCATAAAAAAAATATGTGTTTTATGGGTCAACCCTCTTGTTTTTCTTTCTTATAAAATTTATTTTAAATACATCTTAAATAGTCACAGCCATTACAAAAAGGTTCAGCCATGACTCCAGAACATATCGCTCTTGTTAAATCTACAGTTCCTGTCCTTCGTGAAAATGGGGTTGCGCTGACTTCGTATTTCTATAAGCGCATGCTCAACAATCACCCTGAACTTAAAAATGTTTTCAATCTTGATCACCAAAGTACAGGTCGCCAGCCACGCGCTTTGGCTGCTGCGGTTTTAGCTTATGCTGAACATATTGAAAACCCAAGTGTTTTAGCCAAAGCAGTCAATCATATTGCCAACAAGCATGTCAGTCTTAACATTCAGGCAGATCATTACTCGATTGTTGGCGAAAACTTACTTCATTCAATTAGTGAAGTGCTTAATGTACCTTTTGAATCAGAATTGATTGAGGCATGGAAACAGGCTTATCTACAATTGGCAGATATCTTAATTCATGCTGAAAAACAAAAATATGAACAGCTTGCGGCACAAAATGGCGGTTGGGCGGGTTGGCGTGGTTTTGAAATTACAGCGATTGAAGCACTAGAATCGGGTAAACGTTTTACGCTTAAACCTGTTGATGGTCATGCGATTAGCGAAGGACAAGTTGGCGCTTATATTTCTGTAAAAATCAAAGTGCCAAATCATGAAATTGAACAGCCACAGCAGTTTAAATTCTCAGCACAGCAAGACAATACTGAATATCACATTGAAGTTCGCCCAGAAGAAAATCATAGTGAATATGATGTTGCCAACATCTTGCTTGCAAACTATAACGTAGGCGATCAAGTCCAAGTTTCAGCACCACTTGCCGACTAATCAAATCCCCCTCATGTACAGATATTGACAAAAGTTTCATTTTTACAGGCTTTAGTATTAATATCTGTACATATATATGATTATGTCTTACTTATGCAGCTTAATAAGTTTACCGATTATGCATTACGCATCTTAATTACAGTCGCCCAAACTCGCCAAGCCCCCTATACCATCGCTGAGCTTGCAGAGTGCTTACAAGTACCTGCCAACCATTTAGTTAAAATTGTTCACTTCATGGCTAAACAGCAGTGGATTATTACCACTCGTGGTAAAGGTGGCGGTATTCGTCTCAATCCTGAAGCTTTGAGTGCTCGACTCGGAGATTTAGTCAAAATCCTCCAAGGCGAAGTCAATATTGTGGAATGCAATAATCCTCCCTGTATATTGCGTCCGCAATGTGGTCTAAAAGGTATTCTTGATCATGCTGTTGATCAATTCTATGCCAGTTTAAATGCTTACACACTTGGTCAAGTCCTCGACACATCAACCCCCAATGCTGTTGCTGAGCATTCTCCAATTGCTTTACTCAATTTATAAAAATTGAAAATTCGCACCATAGAGCCGCTTGCTTTATACTATAGATGACATTGTTTATCTCGCGTGAAATCTATCTATGCATCGTTATGCAAAATCTAAAGACACCAAGGCGAGACTTGCACCTAAGCAAAAGATTAGCTATGAAAAACAGCCTGACCCAGCCATTACGGGTTATGCGGTGCAGTCCCTAAACTGGTTACGCCAAGCCGAATTCTTGATGAGCGCTCCTAAACTTGCGCTTTGTGTAGAAGATACAGGTTATGAAATTGCATTTGCAGGTCGGTCTAACGCTGGAAAATCCAGTGCAATTAATGCCTTAACCAATCAAAAGCAATTGGCACGCGCCTCGAAAAAACCAGGACGCACCCAAATGATTAACTTTTTCAGTTTGGGCAATCCAAATCAGCGCTTGGTTGACTTACCAGGTTATGGTTATGCTGCTGTGCCTGAAGAAATGAAGCGCGTTTGGCAAAAAGAACTGGAAAATTATCTGATTCACCGTGAAAGTCTGCAAGGTTTGGTGCTTCTCATGGATATTCGTCATCCACTACAACACTTTGACTTGATGATGCTGGAATGGGCACATTCACGTAAATTGTTTGTTCACATTCTACTGACGAAAGCAGATAAACTGAATCGTGGCCCTGCTAACAAAGCTTTGCTTGAAGTGAAACAAGCCTTGAAGAAAATGAAAATGCAGTTTTCCATTCAACTGTTTTCTTCACTCAATAAACAAGGTTTGGAAGAGTTGGCTGCGGTCATGGCAGGTCGTCTGCATTATATTCTCGATGATAATCAACAAGTCATCGACATCAATATGATTCCTGAGGCTTCTGATGACGATGCCGAAGATGATCTTGATGACACTGAAGATGAAATCGAAACTGAAACCCCATAAATAAAAAGGCATGTTCAACATGCCTTTTTTATTGCCATCGTGCTTACTGGAACACCACCGTCTTGTTGCCATGCACAATCACACGGTCTTCTAAATGCCACTTCACCGCGCGTGCAAGCACATTACGTTCAACATCTTCACCGAGTTCACGCAACTGTTCAACGCTATATTGGTGGCTAACACGCTCAACATCCTGTTCGATAATTGGACCTTGATCGAGCTCCGCAGTCACATAGTGTGCTGTGGCACCAATCAATTTCACCCCTTTTTCATACGCTTGTTTGTACGGGTTTGCCCCCACAAAGGCTGGCAGGAATGAATGGTGAATATTGATAATTTTCATTGGCCATTTAGTGACAAAATCTTCATTCAAGATTTGCATATAACGTGCGAGCACCAACAAATCATTGCCCTGCATCAATTCATCAATTTGTGCATAAGCTTCGGTTTTATTGTCTTTGGTGATTTTAACAACCGTAAATGGAATACCAAAATTCTCAACCGCTTCACGAAGATCTTCATGGTTAGAAATGACCTGAGTGATTTCACATGGTAAAGAACCACGTGAATGACGCCATAACAACTCAAGTAACGCATGGCCAACTTTAGACACCAAAATACCGACTTTTTTCACATCGCCGACAAAGGCCAAACGCCATTGCATTTCATAACGTTCTGCAACATTGGTGTCAAAGGTTTGCAATAAGGTATCTTTACGGCTTTGCAAATGATCGAGTTCAAACTCAACACGCATGAAGTAACGCCCGCCCTGAGCTTCCGTAGCATACTGGTCGAGTGCAGTAATGTTCGCACCTTGATGATACAAAAAACTCGATACAGCTTGCACGATGCCTGGCTTATCTTCACAAGTAATCAGCAAACGTGCGGTATTGGCAGTGGTCATATTCATGTTACTCTATATCAATAATTCATTTAAAAAAGATAGCCGAGTATTCTACTCTTTTTTTAAAATATCACCTACTGGTTTTTATGTCTGTGATTGTAAAGCCAAAACATTAAACCAATCAGATGGATTTAAGCTATTTAATAACGCCTCATATGTTGCTCGGCTTTCACCCTGCAAATACGGTCCTTCCAAAAACAACATCTGGCGGAGTGCCTGCCAAACCCATTTATCTTCAAGTTGATTGTGATCATCTAAATGCCCTGTCATAAACAGGAAATTTGTCCAATTCGTCAACACAATCCAGATATTCACAATCAATGCTTCAATTTCTACAGGTGTCATTTTCATGAGACCTGCATCGACAAATGCCTGATAAATACATTGACCTTGCTGCATGACTTGACGCGCAAATTGTGCATACTGCTGTTTAAAATTCAGATCATTTTCAGCCAAATGATAAACATCTCGGTGTAAAAACCGATAACGCCAGAGCTGTTCACTGAGTACCTGAAAATAGCGAATTTTATCATCAGCGTTTACAGATCGAGCTTTTGGCAAAGCGAGCATCTCTAGCGTTTCACGTTGATACTGATCCGTCAGCGCTTTAATAATTTCTTGTTTATTTCGGAAATGATAATACAAATTACCAGGGCTCATTTCGAGCTCAGCTGCAATATGATTGGTGGTGACTGCACGTTCACCACGTTCATTAAACAATTGCAGGCTCAGATTCAAAATGCGCTGTTTGGTCTTTACTGTTTTTGTTTGTGACATGTACGACAACCAATGGGGCGGGTCAAAAAACTGTAACAGCCTAGCACAATTCTATGCTTGACTGTTTAGAGTTTTTACTCTAAAAGTGTTCAATACCGATAATATGCAAGGAGGCATCTATTATGCAAACCATGACTTCTATAACTCCTGAGCGTATTGAGCAACAACTGACGCATATTTTAAAACAACAAAAACAAGCTTATCAGCGCTATCCAATGCCATCAGCCAAAGATCGTATCGAACGTTTGGATCGACTAAAAGCAGTTTTGGTGAAATACCAAGATCAATTTGCAGAAGCGATTAGTCAAGATTTTGGCAATCGAGCTTTGGGTGAAACCCGAATTGGAGAGATACTGACGTGTCTTGAACAAATTCGCTATTATCGCAAAAACCTGACCGCATGGATGAAGCCTGAAAAGCGTCACATTAGCTGGTTGCACCAACCTGCCAAAGGCTGGGTACAATTTCAGCCACTAGGAGTGATTGGCATCATTGCACCATGGAATTATCCACTTTTACTCTCGATTGGTCCGCTGATTTGCGCACTTGCCGCAGGCAATCATGCCATGATCAAAATTTCAAGTGCTTCGGCCTATTTTGGCAAAGTTCTCGATACTGCGTTATCTGAAGCATTTCCATGTGAATTGGTCTCAGTGGTCAACGGAGGGGGGATTATTTCCGATGCTTTTAGCCACCTCGCTTTTGACAAAATGATTTTTACTGGCTCAACCAATGTTGGCAAAACCGTCATGCAAGCGGCTGCCCAAAATCTAGTGCCCGTGATTTTAGAACTTGGTGGAAAATCCCCTGTACTGGTTCATTCTTCGATGCAAATGAAAGATGTTGCGCTGCGCGTGGCTGTTGGAAAATTATGGAATGCAGGTCAAACCTGTGTTGCGCCTGACTATATCTTTCTACCAAAAGGCAAAACAGCCGAATTTATTGAGCACTTTAAAGTTGCGGTACAACAAATGTACCCACACTTGGCAAACAACCAAGACTATACGGCAATTATTAATGATAAACAGTATTTGCGTTTACACCGCTATTTAGAAGATGCGCAACGCTCTGGTGCTAAAATTATTGAAATTAATCCTAAGCATGAATTATTGAGTACACAACGTAAAATTGCACCGACACTGGTGACGGGTGTCACAACAGAGATGCAACTGATGCAACATGAAATCTTTGGCCCGATTCTTCCAATCATGGAATATGAAAATATTGAACAAGTCATCGAGTTTATTAATCGCAGACCGCGTCCACTTGCGTTATACTACTTCGACTTTGATCAAGCTCGTGCCGATTATGTCGCTGAACGAACCCACTCAGGACATTTTGGTCAAAATATGGTTCTCAGCCATGTTGCACAAGACGATTTGCCTTTTGGCGGTGTTGGTGCATCAGGTATGGGAAAATACCATGGACCAGAAGGCTTTTTCAATTTGTCACATGAACGCTCGATGATGTCGAACCCTAAACTATATAGTTTAAAATTCGTACTACCACCGTTTAATAAGCCAATTCACAAATTGATTTCTAAAGCACTCCTGCGCTAAATGATCAAGGCATGAGCTATTGATTACATTCAAGAGTCGTTTTATGTAAAATTGCTTGTCTTTTAATCGCATTTTTGGTATAAAACGCCCCTTGAATCAATTCAATCTGTTTGTTTTATGACTGGCCACAGGATTGCTGTTGGCTAAATCATCAATGGAGTTCCACCATGTCTAAGGTTTGCCAAGTTACCGGCAAGCGTCCAGTCGTTGGTAACAACGTCTCACACGCAAACAACAAAACCAAGCGCCGGTTCGAGCCGAACCTGCACCACCACCGTTTTTGGTTAGAAAGCGAAAAACGTTTTGTGCGTATTCGTTTATCTACTAAAGGTATGCGTATTATCGACAAATTGGGCATTGAAAAGGTTGTAGCTGATCTTCGTGCTCAAGGTCAAAAGATCTAAGGAGTCATAGAAATGCGTGATAAAATTCGCCTAGTTTCTTCTGCGGGTACAGGTTATTTCTATACCACTACTAAGAACAAACGTACTATGCCGGAAAAAATGGAAATCAAAAAATTTGATCCAAAAATCCGTCAACACGTAATTTTCAAAGAAGCTAAAATCAAATAATTTTAGCTTCCGAAAAAAACGACTCCTTTTGGGGTCGTTTTTTTTGCCTTTTTTTTAAGGTTATTGCTACTATCTATAAAATCTTCAATTTTTATATTTTTTCTTTGCTTTTTCTCACGTTTTGAGGAGTCAGTAGTGCCACATAATGTTGACCTGATTGTTCTACTCGCCGTGGGTTTTGGTCTAGCATTATTGTGTGGCTATATTACTGCACGGCTACGCCTTCCCCCACTGATTGGTTACTTAATTGCAGGGATTTTAATTAGTCCCAATACCCCAGGTATCGAAGCCGATATCGGGCTTGCCAACCAACTTGCCGAACTTGGTGTTATGTTTCTCATGTTTGGCGTTGGTATGCATTTTTCTCTCAATGATTTATTACAAGTTAGACGAATTGCATTACCAGGCGCAATCCTACAAATTGCTGTTGCAACAGTTTTGGGTGGGCTCGTTGCGATGTTCTGGGGCTGGTCGTTCGGTTCTGCCTTGGTCTTTGGTTTAAGCCTATCTTGTGCAAGCACAGTGGTTTTACTGAAAGCTTTGGCAGATCGTGGTTTACTCGAATCTGTTAATGGCAAAATTGCGGTCGGCTGGCTCTTGGTTGAAGACTTGGTGATGGTGCTGGTCTTAGTCATTTTACCTGCAACCGCTGTCTTACTTGGCGGTAAAGCCTTAGATCATGGACATGCAGCATCGAGCAGTATCTGGCTCACCCTTGGGCTGACCTTACTAAAAGTGGCAGGCTTTATCGCCTTTATGCTGGTTATTGGCAAGCGCCTTGTTCCTCTCATTATGCAGTTTGTCGCGCGTTTAGGTTCCCGTGAATTATTTACTTTAACAGTCGTTGCCTGCGCCGTTTCGATTGCCTATGGCTCATATGCCATTTTTGGTGTATCCATGGCACTTGGCGCATTTTTCGCAGGGATGGTGGTAAAAGAATCTGATTTTAGTCACCGTGCTGAAGAGGAAACCTTACCTCTACGTGAAATTTTTTCGATTTTATTCTTTGTCTCAGTCGGAATGCTGTTTGACCCACGTATTATTGTCGAACAACCCTTACATATCCTTGCGGTTGTTGCAATTATTATGTTGGGTAAAACCATAGCAGCGATGGGCTTGGTTCTATTTTTCCGCTATCCAATCAATACAGCGCTGACAGTTGGAGCAAGCTTAGCACAAATTGGAGAATTCTCTTTTATTCTTGCCACACTTGGTATTTCACTGGGCTTACTCACCACCACGGCTCAAAATCTGATTCTGGCAGGGGCATTATTTTCTATTACACTCAATTCATTTGTCTTTTCCGCCATTGAACCTGCTCAACGCTGGATTCGTGAACGTTCACATCTGGCTCGCTTACTTGAACGTAGTGGTGACCCACTTGCAATGCTCCCCGATGAAATGGATCAGGCGTATTTACGCGATCAGGTCGTGATTGTTGGACATGGTGAAGTTGGCAGACGTATCACCCAGACACTGATGGAACAAAATATTAAAGTGGTGATTGCTGAAGAAAACCGTGAAATTGTTGAAAAACTTCGGGAAAAAGGGATTGCCGCGGTCAGTGGTATTGCAACTGAACCTAGCGTCCTGATTCAAGCGCATATTATGCATGCTCGAATGTTGATTATCTCACCTATGGATATTTTAGATATTCATCGGATTGTTGATATTGCCAAGCAACTCAACCCTGAGATTCAGGTTTTAGTCTGTGCTGAAAATAAAGAACAAGCTGAAGTGATTCGTGCGGATCAGATTGGTGAAGTATTTTATGCCAAAGAAGAAATGGCGATTAATATGAGCAGACATATTCTGCATCAGATCGAATTGGCACATCAGCATTAATCATAAAAAAACGTACAGCCGAAACTGTACGTTTTTTATTATAAATTAACTAAAGACTGTGGGTGGCTCATCAACCACTTCAGCCTGCCATTGATTGGCCTGCTTTTCAAGCAATCCCAAAAGTGCGGCCTGAATCATGTGCTGTGCAACGATGGCTGTGTTTTCACCCAGCAATGCACGAACTTCTTCATTAAATTGGATTGTGACCAAAGGTGCTTGTTCAGAGCCCGCATTACGAAGTGCTAACTCACCATTTTCAAGTTGCACAAGCTCAAGAATGGCATCTTGATTACCAAATAACTCTTTTAATTGCTGTATAGACATACGACCTCCATACGCACCATGAGCGGAACATTTAGACTAACTTATATGGGTGCAGAAATGCAAAGTTCAAGTTGTTAAAATTCGACCATTTCATTACGAAAGCCATCAATTAAGCGGCTTAACTCACGATGCCATTCACGCAAAATCTCAATATCTGGCAACCATGATTGTGGTCCCTGAGTCACCTTAATAATTAAATTCGATGAGGTTTCTTGCTCTGGGGCTGGCGCTGTTGGCTCAGGTGAATATTGGCACATGCGGTAAGCACGTTTTAATTCAGCAATAAATCCATCTCGGGCAAGTTGTTGCATGACAGTCACTTCAGGTGAAACCTGCCCTTTTTCTCCCATATGTTCTTCAATCGACTTCAATGTTGGCTGTGCATCATTCAACCGATAATAACGCACCAACTCTTGCAAAAATGCCAAAATCGCACCATGCAAATGAAATACAGCAGCTTCACGATACGCTTGAATTTGCTGTACATGATCGGTCTGCTCTGCTTGCAAACATGCTAAACGTGCAAAATATAATTTTTGATTGGTACGATCGGCATGATAGCGAGCAACACGTGACATAATGATTCCCTTTCAAATAATTTCAGATAACCTGTTCATAGATTAGCGCTAGTGCTCTGCTTTGAATATAGTTTTTTGATGTTTTTATATAAAAAAAGGAGTACAAAATGACTCCTCTTTTACCCTGCTATTCGGAAGCATCGGCGGCTTTGACACGAATTCCAAAGCCTTTTATTTTCAATGTATTTAAACCTTTAATGGCTTTAATCGCTTCACGAGCATGAGGCATTTCAACAAAACCAAAACCTTTTGATTTACCTGTTGTTTGATCAAGGACAACTACACATGAATCAACTTGCCCATACGTCTGAAACAACTCCAATAATTCGGCTTCAGTAATTGAGCGCTCTAAGTTACGAACTAAAATTTTCATGTTTAACCTTTTTGCATCAGTGCAATCTATCTTTGTGTCAAGTGTAGCAAAAGTTGATCATCTTGTTTGCTTAACTATCAGCCGAGCTGGGTGGAATCTGATGAATTACCGCAGCTAAGTTGAGATAATTTAATCCCTGAACAAGCAGATCAATCGCAAAACATAGCCCCAATAACCATACAGCCGCATGTGGTGTGACTAAAATCAGCAGACCTGTCAATGTGGTTAAGAATCCTGATATTAAAATCCAGCACCATCCTTGAAACACTCGAAAGAGCCATGCTTTGATCATGTGTAATCCGCCAGCAATCACAAAAACTCCCCCCAATAATTGAGTTAAGAACTGTGCTGTACTCCACGGATGTTGAAAGACAATACTCCCTGCGACAAAATAAGCGATGGCAAAAATAAGCCATAGCACGCGTATTCCACCTTCAAAAAATAAAAATGCGGCGATCATATGTAAAAATGCGGCAAGCATTAGCAACAAACCGAAGAACACAACCATACTGAAAGTGGCAAATGGCAGACTTCCTAAAAGCACTATTGCAAAGGCGATAAGCAATCCACCAATCATCAAATACTTGTTGCGTTGCTGGTGTAATTGATGACGCACCAAATCATTTCCAACGGTTAGCATGAGATTTTCTCTAATGACTTATTTTAACCAGCCCACTTCAATCGCTGTGGCTTTATTTAATCCAACCTGTGTAAGACTGTCGGGCATTTTATTTTGCGTTGCAGAAAGTGCAATATAACCGCCCATAATCTCGGCTTGTCTTTGAGGATAAAGCGGTTGTTGCTCTGGTTGGGTATAGCCCAGTGGATAAATAGGTTGACCTGTAGCCAAATCATATTTATCTGTTGCGCCAAAGGTATGCAATAGCTCATGGGTGACCACAACTTCATTTTGCGCTGCCTGTGCAGTAGATGCAAATAGGTTTACTGAACCAATTTTGCCTTTTTCTAAGGCTGTGGAATGTTTTAATGCTGAGGTTTGCTGAGGATCATAATAATTTAAATACAAGGTTACCGTAGGACGACCATCGCTGGACTGGTGCTGCTTCCAAGCGTAATAACGGAATTTCAAACTCCACACAATCGCTTGCAGCGCGGTGGCATTTTCTGGAACTTTTGGAGGGATTTGTGGTAACTCACGCCCAAGCTGATAAATAAAATCAACTTTTTTTCCACGATAAGCCGCACTGGTCTCAGCTAAAAAATTCTGTGAATCCTTAAAATTTTCTATGTTTAGCTGCCGAATATATTGTTCAGTGGTGGTTTGCCCATCGGCATTGACTGGATGTAATAGCACCAAAACTGGAAGATCCCAATTTTGGTTTTGGTCTCGCCATGCATTAACCGCAACCACAAGTAACACTGACAATAAAATTAATATTCGAATTTTTTTCCACATATCCCCAACCTATTTATTGTTGTTCTATAAAAAATGCCAGCAAATTTGCCAGCATTTTTAAATCAATTTCAAATGACGGTCTTAACCTTCAACCCACTTACCATCCTGATAAACAAGACTCCATTTGGTCGGCTTGCCTTCGGCATTTTCAGAGCCAATATACTGAGCCTGATTCTTACGACTGAATTTAACAATCGTTACATTGCCTTCTGGGTCAGCATCGGGTGCTTGTAATAAGTACTGATATTTCGGATCAAGCTGTTCAGCCACCGTACGTAGCTCTGCTACTTTGGGTGCGCGTGTTTCACGAATTTTCGGAAACTTACTTGCTGCCAAAAACAGACCTGCTGCGCCATCTCGCAACACGAAGAAATCATCATGTTTTGCTGAACGGAGATGTTCCATTTTAATTGGATCAACACGTGGAGGTGCAGGCTGACCATTTTTCAGAACTTTACGGGTATTGTCACAACTGGTGCAGGCAAAGTAAGGGCCAAAACGTCCAGTTTTCAATTGCATTTCACCATCACACTTGTCACATGGAATGGTCGGGCCATCGTACCCTTTGATCTTGAACTCACCTTCTTCGAGTTCATAACCTTCGCAGTCTGGGTTATTCCCGCAAATATGCAGTTTACGACCACCATCAATCACATAGCTGTCCATTGCCGTACCACATTTTGGACAACGGCGTTTAGACATAAGATCGGCAGTTTCAGCACCATCATCATCAGAGAGCACTGCCAAAGACTCAACTGGCGTCAGGTTAAGCGTACCTTTACAACGTTCTTTCGGTGGCAAGTTATAGCCCGAACAACCAAGGAACACCCCTGTTGTTCCCGTACGAACCTGCATCGGACGGCTACATTCTGGACAGTGAACATCAGCCACTTCCACAGGCTGATTACGGCGCATACCATGATCGCCTTGTGCGACTGTTAAACGGTTTTTAAAGTCACCATAGAACGTGTCGAGTAACTCTTTCCAGTTACGCTCACCTGTTGCAACTCTATCGAGCTGACCTTCAAGATCTGCTGTAAACGCATAGTTCATCAGGTTGTTAAAACTTTCATCCAAGCGGTCAGTGACAATCTCACCCATTTTTTCCGCAAAGAGACGACGATTTTCCAGTTTGACGTAACCGCGTTCCTGAATGGTCGAAATAATCGCAGCATAGGTCGATGGTCGACCAATCCCACGTTTTTCCAATTCTTTGACCAAAGACGCTTCTGTAAAGCGTGCTGGTGGCTTGGTAAAATGTTGTGATGGATCAAGTTTTTCCAGATTAAGGACTTCACCGACTTTCACCGCAGGCAACAACACATCATCATCAGACTTGTTTTGACCACGGACTTTGGTAAAGCCATCAAATACCAAAGTACGACCTTTGGCTTTTAGTTCAACACCATTGGCATCGACCAAAATGGTTGAAGATAGATATTCCGCTGGTGTCATCTGACATGCCACAAATTGGCGCCAGATTAAATCATACAAACGCTGGGCATCACGCTCTACACCCACCAACTGATCACCTGAAAGGGCTACGTTAGATGGACGAATGGCTTCATGCGCTTCTTGTGCACCCGCTTTATTGCCATAACGATTTGGTTTTTCTGGCAAGTATTTCGCGCCAAATTCCGTTTCAATATGGTGACGAACCATATTCACCGCATCATCACTCAAGAAAGTCGAGTCGGTACGCATGTAGGTAATAAAACCTGCTTCGTACAAACGCTGCGCCAACATCATGGTTTTCTTCACAGAGAAACCTAAACGCGTACTGGCTGCCTGTTGTAACGTCGAGGTGATATATGGCGCACTTGGATTAACCTTGGTTGGTTTATCCTCGCGGTTAACAACTTTATATTGAGCATCTTTTAAGATCTTCAATACAGCATCAGTTTCCGCTTTATTGCGTAATTTGAGGGTCTTGCCTGCTTGCTTGACTGCTTCTAGACGAATGTCATCGTTCAAAGATTTAGTATCTGCAAAGACTTGCCAATATTCTTCTGGGATAAAAGCACGAATTTCACGCTCACGCTCTACCACCAGTTTAACCGCAACTGATTGAACACGTCCTGCCGATAAACCACGTGCAATTTTCTCCCACAACAGTGGTGAAATCATAAAGCCAACCACTCGGTCTAAGAAACGACGAGCTTGTTGTGCATTAACACGGTGAATATCTAAACGAGTCGGATGCTTAAACGCTTCCTGAATGGCATTTTTGGTAATTTCGTTAAACACCACACGCTGATAACGCGAGTCATCGCCACCGATCACTTCACGTAAATGCCAAGCAATCGCTTCCCCTTCACGGTCCAAATCCGTTGCGAGATAGATTTCATCGACTTGTGAAGCCAGTTTTTTTAACTCAGCAACCACATGTTCTTTGCCCGGCAAAACTTCATAATGTGCTGCCCAATCATGTTCAGGGTCGACTCCCATACGATTGATCAGCGCAAGCTGTGATTTTTGCTGTTTCTCGGCATCGGTTAATTTGGTACGGGTGGTTGGTTTTTTCTCACCCGTTTTATTGGCTGAACCGCCTGTCGGCAAGTCACGAACGTGACCGACCGAAGACTTGACGATATATTCATTCCCCAAATACTTGTTAATGGTTTTCGCTTTGGCTGGCGACTCCACAATCACCAGTGCGCGTTTTTTAGTCGCACTCGCGGATTGTTCTGTAGTCGTTTTAGCGCTAGACCGAGGAGCATTCGCCATAATGGTATTCGTTTCCTATTTCTAAAATTTTAAAGTTCAGCCAAAGCTGTTAAGTATGCTTTCATTGCTTCTAATTGGGTTGCATGCAAGTCTGCATGTTCATCCCAATATGCACCAACACAGTTCGCCTGCATATCAATAGCATAAATCCCCTTTAATGCAATGGGATAATCTTTAAATTTCTCATCCCCATACACTAGCTCAAGTTGTTGATCTTTCACTCGAGCACGCATTAAAGGTAGTTTTGCATCGGGTAATAGCACACTGTAATAGGCCACCATACTGGCACGACTTTCAGTGGCTTTGGGAATATTTGTCCATTCTGGTGCAACAATCAAACGTGGATGCAATCCCATCTTACGCGCTTTGTCACGCATGATGCCCAAGGCTTTTTCACGCGGATTGACCCGTAAACCTAAAATTGACCCCAGTACAAACACCACAATAATAATGGTAATCCAAAGACCCATACCTGACGTTCTTCATCTATTCATCTTTATATTAGAGTTACATAAGCTGAATAGAAAAGGCAAGTTTTACTGATCAAGTGCAGATCAGCTTGTATGAGTTTGCAGCCATATGTTCATTTTTGACTGATTAAAACTGACTTTATTTTGGTTCACTTGCACGATTTTTTCTTTTTGTAAAAGTAAAATAAACTGTTCTGTTGGTTCATCATTCAGTTTTAAATAAGATTTCACACTATTTTTTAAGCTCTCAAGACGAACAGGATGATTTTTCATTTTACTGACAATACGACAGTATTGAAGTAACGCCTTGTGTTGTGTTGATATAGCCGTAACTTCTGGCGGCGCAATCACTGTCAATTGCTGCTCTATCACTTGAATTTGGGTTTCTGGCTGAGGTGGATAACTTTCTCCAATTTGTTTGGCAAAAAAACCTGCCATTTTTAACAAATCTACAATATGCCCAATCGCCTGATCATGAGAACAGATATAAAACTCAGTTCGCTTTTTAGCCGTTGCAGCCAACTGACCTGCAATAAAAGATAAGCCAAAGTCAGCAGCATTTGCACCGCCATGTGGCATTTTTAAAAGGCGTAAACGATCTTGATTCACTAAAGCGGCTAATTCAGGTAAATGATCTAACCCTATTTTTAAGGATGATTTGGCATAGACCAAATAAACCCGATGATAGTGCTGCAAGGTTGTCAAAATTTGTTGATCATTATGGTGAATATTTTCGATATCGAGCAATAATATTTTTTTGACTGACATGATTGTTCTAAACTTAATTTTTATTGAATCTATTTAAACGTAGTAATTCTACAACATATTCGGTGGTGTGATCATTGGATATTACATCAAACGTATATTCATCTGCCTGATATTTTTGGCTGAGTTGCCCAGCAATATATGTCAAACCAAAATCAGCAGAACTGCGTCCTGCAATCGGAATTTTAATCAGGTTAAATTTATCCGCTTTGATATAAGAAATCAGGGAGTAAATGGCATCCAATGAAAAATTGACATTCGAGGTTAAATAGACAACAAAAATCAAGTCATATTGAATTAATAACTTCTTGATATTTTGTGATGTCTGGGGACAATTCTCGATGTCCAGTAATCATATTTTTTTCATTGAAGAATAAAATATGAGATTTTCATTCTACTATAACCCAGTCCAAAAACACTGAAAACAGATGTTTAGTAATGCGGTGGTTTATTGGTCATTGGGTCAAACGGCGCAACACCTTCTGACAAATCGGCAGCTTCAACACGCTGATACAATAACTGCATTTGTTTTTGTAAATCCGCAATTTCCTGACTTTGACGAGCCAGTTGCTCATTTAATTGTTCAACTAAATCATCTAAAAATGCAATTCGGACTTGCAAATCTTCAATGGGTGCGGAAAATGACGCTTGATCATCGTATGGTGGTTTAGTCATTTAACACTCCTCAATTTGAGATTTTAGGAAACTCTATGGCCTATATTACTTTAAGGGATGTCCAACTTGCATTTGGTGGACCTGCCCTTCTCGACGGCGCGAACTTTAATTTGGAACGTGGCGAACGAGTGTGTTTGATTGGGCGCAACGGCGAGGGTAAGTCTACTTTACTTAAACTGATTGAGGGAAGCTTATTGCCCGATCATGGTGAAGTTTTAGTGCAAAATGGCTTAACCATTTCCATGCTTGCCCAAGATGTACCGATGGATTCGGGTAAAGTTGCTGACATCGTCGCCGATGGCGCAGGTGAAGCGGCTGAAGTTTTAAAACAATATCATACGGCAAGCGATGCTTGCGTACTTGGTGATATGGCTGCCTGCGAACGCATGGGCGACTTACAGCACAAACTTGATCAGCTTGATGGCTGGTCACTTGAAAACAAGGTCAACACCATTTTAGGCAAAATGGGCTTAGACCCAAATGCCGATTTGGCGGATTTATCGGGTGGTCGTAAACGTCGTGTACTATTGGCTCGCGCACTTTTAACTCAACCTGATGTGCTGTTACTCGACGAACCCACCAACCATTTGGATGTCGAAAGTATCGAATGGTTAGAAAAATTCTTACTCGATCAAAATAACTTAACCCTGTTATTTATTTCGCATGACCGTGCATTTGTAGACAGCTTAGCCACACGGATTGTCGAGCTTGATCGTGGTACATTGCGCAGCTTTGAAGGTAACTATTCACGTTATCTTGAACTAAAGGCCCAACAGCTTGAAGCTGAAGAAAAGCAAAATGCTTTGTTTGATAAAAAACTCGCTGAAGAAGAAGCGTGGATTCGCCAAGGCATTAAAGCACGTCGTACCCGTAATGAAGGTCGTGTGCGCGCATTAAAAGCCTTACGTGAAGAATCTAAAGCCCGCCGCTTCCAGCAAGGCAAAGTCAACATGGGCGTTCAGGAAGCACAGCGCTCAGGTAAACTGGTCTTTGATATTGAGCATTTGAGTGTTCAATATGGTGACAAACCGCTCATTCATGACTTCTCTGCATTGGTCATGCGTGGCGATCGTATCGGTCTTGTCGGTGATAACGGTGTTGGTAAAACCACACTGATTAAAGCCATTTTGGGCGATGTCGAACACACAGGTACAGTGAAAACAGGTACACAGCTTGAAGTGGCTTACTTTGATCAGTTGCGTAATCAGCTTGAGCTTGAAAAATCGGTGGCTGCCAATGTGTCTGAAGGTTCCGACTTTGTCGATGTGAATGGTCAACGCCGTCATATCTACAGCTATTTACAAGACTTCCTGTTCTCGCCTGAACGTGCCCGCACCCCTGTGAAAGCCTTGTCAGGCGGTGAGCGTAACCGTGTCCTACTGGCAAAACTCTTGCTCAAGCCATCTAACCTGATTGTTATGGACGAACCGACCAATGACTTGGATATGGTGACACTTGAGCTGCTTGAAGAAATGCTGGCTGAATACAAAGGCACATTACTGTTGATCAGCCATGATCGTGCCTTTATGGACAACGTGGTCACTTCAACTTGGGTGTTCGATGGTAAAGGCGGTATTGCTGAATATATCGGTGGTTATCAGGACTATTTGCTACAACGCCCTGATGAAAAAGTCGTTGATCAAAAAGCCGATGTGAAAAAAGCCCAAGCGAAAGCAGAAGCCGAGAAACTCGCTGCCCAAGCAGCACCGACCAAGAAAGTGAAACTCAGCTATAAAGATCAGCGTGAGCTTGAACAACTCCCTGCTGAAATTGAGAATCTTGAAGCTGAACAAAGCGAGCTGTCGGAAAAACTGGCAGATGGTTCATGGTTCGTTAAAGATGCCGATGCAGCCACTCAAGCCAGCCAACGCTTAGCAGAAATTGAAGAAGTTCTGCTTGAAAAATTAGAGCGTTGGGATGAACTAGAAAATATGTCCAACGGCAATTAATCTTCTGTTGTATCTAAAAAACCACGCTAAGGCGTGGTTTTTTCATTTGGGTTCATTCAGGCTTCTTGAACATGAGGTATTAACGAAATTTTTGGTGATTGGTCTTTTTGATCTGATCAATCACAGGAATTGCCTGTTCACGTGCCTGCTGCAAATGCCCAGCTTTCACCATAGCCACCGTTTGAGTCAGTTCAGCATTCAGATCATCCAAGCCTTTTTGGTATTGTTGTACCTTAGGGCTATGATCAGGCTCACCGATCAATGTCATGGGAATGGATTTCTTGGCATCTAAAACTGCCTGTTGCATCGCACTCAGGGCATCTACCGCCTGTGCTGGGTTTTGTGTGTTCTGAAATATGTCATAATTCTTTGCAATCATCTCCATATCTTGCCCAAGATCGTCAGCAAAACTCGATTGCATGATGCAGGCTAAAACAACAGCACCCACGACCTGCGATATTTTTCTCATACTCTGCCCCTACTAGTTAAATTTTCAACCCAAATACTGATGAACTCCTGCTACACAATAGATATTGGCATAACAAGCTTATTAATTCTTTAAATTCGGATTAAAAACCCGTTGAGTTGATGCAGGATATTTTTCAAGTTTATTGCTTGGACGAATCGGTCGCTTCACCAGTTCACCGCCACAATTGGGGCAAATAAAATTTAAAATTTGCTCACTACATGCCAAGCAAAAGGTGCATTCAAATGAACAGATCAGTACATCTTTTGAATTCACGGCTAAATCGGTATTACAACACTCACAGTTAGGGCGAAGTTCCAACATGGTTATTTTCCATTAAATTTAAAGTAAGCGTAAATCGCTCTGCTGCTTGGCATGACTTAAACTTTCTTGCTGATAAAGCTGATAATTTTCCTGATCAAAGCACACAAAAATGACTTCTTCAACCTGTGTTGAGGTTTTAAGAAAATCAATCACGGTGGCTAAGGCAATATTGACCGCACGCGCTTTGGGAAAGCCATACACACCTGTTGAAATATTGGGAAATGCGATTCGGTGCAATTGGTGGGCTTCTGCGAGCTTTAGACTATTCAGGTAGGCATTTTCCAAAAACTGATCTTCTTCATACATACCATTTCGCCAGATCGGGCCAACCGTATGAATCACGTATTTCGCAGGCAATAAACCCGCATGGGTAATCACAGCCTCGCCCACCGCACAGCCGCCTTGTTGTGCACGTATCTGCTGACATTCCTTTAAAATTTCAGCACCGCCTTTTCGATGAATTGCTCCATCCACGCCACCACCGCCCAGTAATGAGGTGTTGGCTGCATTGACAATCGCATCCACAGCCAATTCAGTAATATCTCCTTGCAGGATTTGAATGGTTTTCATTGTTCTCTACCTGTTTTCAGTTTGTATGTGTTAGGACTGACTTTAACGCAATTTGAAATATTGATCCGTTCACTTTATTTTTCTTTCCGAATGAGAAGATCATGCCATTCACAGAAGTCTTTGAATTTTAAAAATCAGTTCATGCTACACTGCGTGCAGTTTTTTATTCAGTTTTTATCGCCATATGAGTAAACAGCAAGCGTATATTCCTGGTCAATTTCAATGGTCTTTTCTACTGCCTAAATATTGGGGGGTATGGCTTGCGATTGTGTTTCTGATGCTGCTTGCCATCTTGCCGTGGGGCATTCAACGCAGTCTGGCACACCTTTTAGCAAACTTGGCATGGAAATATCTCAAGTCTCGTCGTAAAACCACCATTCGCAACCTGCAAGTGTGTTTTCCCGAATGGTCACAGGCGAAAGTAGAACAACAAGCCAAGCAAGTCTTTGTCGACATGATGCTCGGTACATTTGAAACCTTAAATGCGTGGTATAAACCCAAATGGTTTAAAGATCGTGTGACGATTGAAGGTCTGGAACATATCACCCATGCTCAGCAAAAAGGTCAGGGTGTGCTGTTACTGGGGACACACAGCACTTTGCTCGATGCAGGCGGCTATGTCTGCGCACAGTACTTTGAACCTGATGTGGTATACCGCCCGCAAAATAATCCTTTACTGGATATGCTGATTTATCGCTGCCGTGCCACGATTTATAAAAATCAAATTGACCATGATGATATGCGTGGTCTGATTCGTCATCTTAAAAATGGTCGTGCGATTTGGTATAGCCCCGATCAGGACTTTGGTTTAAAACAAGGCGTGATGGCACCATTTTTTGGGATACCTGCAGCAACTGTGACTGCGCATCGTCGTTTGCTCAAAATTAGCAAGGCAGCAGCAATTCCGTTGTATTTTTATCGTTATGGTGATGAAGCCGATCCGCGTTATCATATTTTGATTGAACCACCTGTTGAAAACCTGCCATCTGATGATGAAGTTGATGATGCAACTCGTGTGAATAAAATTATTGAAAATCAGCTACGAATCGCACCAACGCAATACATGTGGTTTCACCGCCGCTTTAAAACCCGCCCTGAAGGCTACGACAAAATTTATTAAAATCAGGAATTCAGCATGAAAGTAATGCAACTTCTTCCAGAACTGAACAGTGGCGGTGTGGAACGTGGAACCCTTGAAATTGCACGTGCTTTGGTGCAACAAGGTCATGAATCATTGGTGGTGTCCAATGGTGGGCGCTTGGTACCTGAACTAGAAGCTGAAGGTTCAACACATATTCAATTGCCGATTCATAAAAAAGCCTTGTCGAGTCTGTGGCAAATTCGTCCGCTTAGAAAAGTCATTGAACAGTATCAACCCGATATTGTACATGTGCGCTCACGCGTGCCTGCTTGGCTGACGCATTTTGCCCTCAAGGGAATTCCCACGGCACGCCGTCCACATCTCATCAGTACGGTACATGGTTTTTATTCGGTGAACCGCTACAGCGCCATCATGACCCATGCTGAAAAAGTCATTGCAGTGTCCGATAGCGTCGTGGATTACATTCATCAGAATTATCCTGAATGTCCAGCACAAGATATTGTGCGAATTTATCGTGGTATTGATCCCAAGGCATTTCCGCATGGCTATCAGCCCACTGCGAAATGGCTCAATCAGGTGTATTTGGATTACCCACAGCTTGAAAATAAGTTTTTGCTTTGTCTTCCTGGGCGAATTACACGCCTGAAAGGACATGAAACCCTGATTCAATTGATGGTTCAGCTCAAGCAGCAATACCCCCAAGTTCATGCCTTGGTCGTTGGCGGTGCGGATGCCAAGAAACAGGCTTATCTGGATGAATTACAAAATAATGTGCAACAGCAAGGTTTAACTGACAATATCACGTTCGTTGGTCATCGCTCAGATATTCGTGAATGGCTCGCTTTAAGCGATGTGGTGCTGTCTCTTTCCAATCAGGCAGAAACTTTCGGGCGTACCGCCTTAGAAGCATTATCTGTCGGAACACCTGTGATTGGCTGGAAACGTGGCGGTGTCGCTGAAATTTTGTCTGAGGTTTACCCTCAAGGTCTAATTGAAGTGGATGACACCACCAGCTTACTGCATTGTGTACAACAACATATTGAACAACCTGTGAATATTGCGCCTGTCACTCAATTTAGTCTGCATGACATGTGTCAGAATACTTTGGCACTCTATGCCGAAATCTTGAAATAGCTATTCAAAATTAAAACCCGAGTCAAGCATCCTACCTTACTCGGGTCAATTGAGGTTGTGTTTGCAGATCTTATTGTTATTGTTTTAGTTGTTGCCTATCCTTGTTGCCATCATGCCATTGATGTTATCCAATCAGCACCTCTTCCATACGGGATGCTCCATTCCCATTCTTCCTTGTGCCGATAGGTTTAGATTAAAAGGAATTCTCAAAAGCGTATAGCCGTCATCGGCTTTCTGTACTGTACGTATAAGCTTACACAGCGCTAGCAGTTGTTATGCTTTGATGGATTCAACGCTATTTATTTCAAGCGAGTTGGCAATATATCAATCATGTTGAGCGTTCTTTTTCAGCTTTATGAATACCTTCTTGAATCGCGAGCTGAGCTTCCTTGGTATCATCTGCTGTTTCTGGTAATTCCTCATGGATTTGCTCAAAAATCTGCTCTGTTTGTAAAATCACATAGATTGGAAAATGATCCGAACCAATATGTGATAAACGCCGCATGTGTACCAAACCAAAATCGGTGCTGTGAAATACATGATCTAGAGACCAACGTAATAATGGATAATTTGCATGAAAAGTGTTGATAAAATTGCGTCCAACACGCGGATCTAGCAAACCACTAATCCGCTGAAATAAACGTGTAGTTCGTGACCATGCCACATCATTTAAATCCCCCATCACAATACAGCTTTGATTCAGATCTTTAATTTGATCCCCAACAATCAACAGTTCAGCATCTCTCAATGTCGAGTCTTTGGCTTCTGTTGGGCTTGGGGGTTTAGGGTGTAAGCAATACAACTGTACATCTTGACCACCGCGCAACTGAACACAGGTGTGAATAGACGGAATTTCATCACTTAAAATAAATTTAACCTGAGTGTCCTTGAGTGGTAAACGGCTATAAAGATGCATGCCGTACAAATTATCGAGAGGAATTGCCACCCGATAAGGATAATCCGCTTCGAGCGGTGCTAAGGCAGTCTGCCAACGTTGATCGGTTTCAAGCGTGAGTAACAAATCGGGCTGTAATTTGTGAACATGCGCTAAGAGCAGATGGTAATCTTGATTGGGCGTAAGCACATTTGAAACAATAATTGACAATTGTTTTTGAGGATCAAGTTGATGCGCTTTAACTGGTTGGACTTGTTTCTTCCAAAGCGGGGTATACGGTAAAACCATTTTCAATTGATAGGCAATTGCAGCACTCAAAAGCATAAACAGTAGCACTTGTACGACCGTCCAAGTCTGTGTGCATAATAGCATCCCCAGCCAACTCCCCATCCCCAAAACAAGGATCTGAAGACGAGGAAAATCTGCGCCCCGAAACCACCACTCATCTCGGGGGATCAGCGACCAAAAACTTAGCCAAATCACTAAAATACTGAGCAGTTGTAGATAAATCATTGAAGTCACTCTTTTAAGATGATTTTTCTTCAGATTTTTTTCATCTTTATCAATTTTTTATGTAACACAAAGCAGATATTTCACTCAATTATTTAAGTGTTTGACTTATGTAGGTCTTGCAGTTGAGGACACTTTTGGTACACTCAAAACCCTTTTATTTTTTTATTACACTACCGAGGCACAATGACATGAAAGTAGGTCTGGTCGGTTGGCGTGGGATGGTTGGTTCTGTCCTTATGCAACGTATGGTTGAAGAGAACGACTTTGCTCACTTTGAGCCATTCTATTTTTCTACCAGTAATGCAGGTGGTCAAGCGCCTGCTTTTGGTGGTAAGACTGCCCCAGCACTTATGGATGCATCAGACATTAAGAGCCTGAAGCAAATGGATGTCATTATTACCTGCCAAGGTGGTGACTATACTTCAGCAGTATTTCCAAAACTCAAAGCTGAAGGTTGGAATGGTTACTGGATCGATGCGGCATCGACTCTGCGTATGGACGATGAAGCGATCATTGTCCTTGATCCAGTCAACCTCAATGTCATTAAAGATGGTTTAGTAAATGGCACCAAAACTTTCGTTGGTGGTAACTGTACCGTTTCATTGATGCTGATGGGCTTAGGTTCTCTATTCCAAAAAAATCTTGTGGAATGGATGACTGCAATGACTTATCAAGCAGCATCAGGTGCAGGCGCGCAAAATATGCGTGAACTGATCACAGGTATGGGTTATTTATACAACAATACTAAAGATTTGTTGGATGATCCTAAATCTGCCATTTTGGACATTGATTCTAAAATTGCTGACTTGCAACGTGGCGAAGGCTTCCCTTCTGCAAACTTTGGTGTGCCATTAGCAGGCTCGCTGATTCCATATATCGACAAACAACTCGAAAATGGTCAATCAAAAGAAGAATGGAAAGGTCAAGCTGAAACCAACAAAATCTTGGGCAATTCACAAATCGTTCCAATTGATGGTCACTGTGTTCGTATTGGTGCTATGCGCTGCCATTCTCAAGCATTGACATTGAAATTGAAAAAAGATGTTCCGCTTGATGAAATCGAAGATATGATTCGTCAGTCAAACCAGTGGGCAAAAGTTGTTCCAAATACGCGTGAAGCGTCTATGACAGACTTAACTCCAGTTGCAGTCACAGGTACACTGACTGTTCCTGTGGGTCGTTTACGTAAACTGAACATGGGTAAAGAGTACCTTGGTGCATTTACTGTCGGTGACCAACTACTTTGGGGTGCAGCAGAGCCTTTACGTCGTATGCTTCGTATCTTGATTGACTACAAAAATTCGTAATTTTTAAGGTCAAAGTGGAAAGCCGATCTGAAAAGATCGGCTTTTTAACATTGTACAAATTTACAATTTATTTACATACCGCTACATTATAGGCAAAACAATCAACAATTCCATGTTGTGGATGAAAATGACTGCATACAACAAACTCGCTTCAGCACTGGTTTTCTGTTTTGCTGCACAAAGTGGCTATGCATTAACTTTTAACGCTGCCCAAGTTGAATCAACTCAAGGGCAATTATTATATGTAGAAATTCCTTACACCAATGCCAGTGATAACTCGAGCATTCAAGCGAGTCTTGCCAATCCAGATGATCTAGTGCGGATGGGTGCAAGCCAACAAGATTTGAGTGGTTTGAACTTTTTTGTTCGCCGCACAGGTAATAATAGCGGTGTCATTGTGATCACCTCATCACAACCTATTAGCAATAAAAATATTAACTTGATTTTAAAAGTTCAAGATGCTGATGGCGCACATCTACAGCAGATTCAACGTAATTTAGACGGTACACCAAGCAATACGGCAACACTCAATAAAACGACGCCAATCGCTAACCTGAATGCTTCGACACAAGAGCGTGTATTAATTCCCAAACAAGTAGTCAGTGAAAAAGATATTGCGCTCAACTTACCCGAGAGTACGCTTTACACTCAAAATTCAACAGCACCAATCAATGCTGTGACACCAGCGAGTGCCTTAGCCATCAGTGTTGCACCTGTACCCGTAGTCAAGAGCATACCCCCCAAGCCAACAAGCCAAACAGCTCAAGTGCCACCACAAGCACAAGCACAAGCACAAGCACAAGCAACTACACCACAGCAGACCCAAACAACAAGCGCCAATAAAACGCCAGCGACTGCGCCAAGGAAAGCAGTCGAAGTAAAGCCTGTCACGACAGCTAAAAATACGCAAAACGGCAATTATGTGGTACAGCGCCAAGATTCCTTATGGAGTATTGCTGCACGGATTTCAGGACAGACCCATCAGCCGATTGGGGAAGTCATGAATCATATTAAAGCGCTCAATGAACATGCTTTTGTAGGGGGAAATGTTAACCGCTTAAGAACAGGAACAAATCTTAATTTAGGTGCAACACCACCCCACGCAAACTCAACACCAGCGAAACCTGCTGCGCGTTCAACCAATACATCTTCAGGCAAATATTCAACTAAATATCGTTTAGATCAAGCTGAAATGACTTTAGTTGCTGAAAATACAGATGCGGCTTCTGCTAAAATGGGGGGCAGTAGTCGAACTACTGAAAAAACTTCGTCTGAATTATCATTAAAAGTTATGACAATTCGACAAAAAACCGTTACATTACAAAAAAATGTAGCTCAATTGGATTTGGCTTTGCAACAAAAAGACCATCAAATTCAGTTATTAAATGCACGACTTGCGCAATTACAGCAGCAGTTGCAACAGCAACAAAAAGCCAAAAAGCCAAGTCATCACTGATAAATCGTTTTTAGCCTGAATACATTGCTGCTAATGCAAGGATAAAAAAATGTTGCTATACATCATTCCATTTGTTCTATTACTCGTTATAGCCATTGTGCTTAAAAAACGAAGTGCGGGGCAACAAGAATCAAAAAGAAAAGTCGAGCCCAAAAAGAAAGCGACGAAACGTCCAAGCACGACCAGTACCGATGTAACAGAAACTCAAGAAGTTCTTACGGTTAAAAGCCAACCGAAAGAGCTTGATCCTGCATTTCGTCGTCAAATTGAAAAGCTAATTCAAGAGAAAAATTTCAATACAGCGGAAGCATTAATTAATCAGGCACTCAATGCTGATAATAGTCAGCATGACTTATATCTCCTACTCTTACAGATTCATATTGATCAAAATGATCAATTTTCGACAAACCAATTATTGTCACATTTACGCTCACTCAATCTGTATGATGTGGTTCGTGAAGCTGAACAGCGTCTGACTGAACATAAAGAACAAGCTAAGCCTGATTCGATTCAGTTTACCCCTGTTCAATTGCCTGATGAAAAAGCTCCTGAAGTCGTGAAAGTGGTTGAGCCTGAAAAGCCTACCCCTCAAGCCAAAGCCGTTGATTTTGATCAACTTAAAAGTGGATTGGATCTTGAGAAGCCCCTAGCTCAAGAGCAGCCAAGTGCCTTATCTTTCGACCAGCTTCAAGCAGAGCTACAGACAGCACCAGCAGCACCTGTTGAAAAAACAGAAGAACACAAACCACTTGAGTTCCATTTAGAAGGCTTTAGCAAACCAGAAGTAAACTCTGAAGCAACGCCTATTGCTAAGCCAATCCATTTAAGTATTGAACCACACACGACCGAAACCAAAGGTCCTGAAACCTTTACTACAAAAATTGATTTTGGTCAAAAAACTGATCAAATTCCTGAATTTGCAAAAACTGAACATCATGATGCCACTGCACATCTTCATCTTGAAAGCCTAGAAAAGAAAGTAGAGCCTACCACTCAGCCTGAAGAAGTACCTGTGGTTGAGTTCAAGTTTGACTTTACAGAACCTGCTGCTCCTGAAAAACAGCCAGAACCAGTTAGCCCACCTACTGCTCAACCTGAAGTTTCCTTTACTTTTGATAAATTAGAAGAAGCTCAGGCTAAAACTGAAACAGTAACTCAACCTGTAGAAGTTGAGCCAGTTTCACTGTCTGTTGTAAGTTTTGATCTCATTGAAGAAACTCGGACTGAAATCGTTCCTGAGCCTGTTGTTGAAGAAGCGATTGCTGAAGCACCAAAATCTTCTGTAGATTATGTTGTACAACAGTTCCCTGAGTTAGCAGAACTGAATGATACTGAACTTAATTTATCGCTTGCAGAGCAATATATTCGTTTAGGTGCATTTAGCTCAGCACGTGCATTATTGGAAGATCCGCAGATCCAATATAATTCAGATGAATTAGATCGCGCTAAATATTTATTAAATCAAATGGCATCTTAAAGCAGTTCGTTCTACCATAAGCAGTCGAATTCGGCTGCTTTTTTTATTTTTATCATGTCTAAAATTGCTTTAATTTATATGGGTGGGACATTTGGCTGTGTAGGTGAACCTCTCAGTCCAATGCCAGAACATGAGTTTCTACCTCGTCTACACGGTTATTTGCCAGATCACTTGAGCATCGAATGTTTTGCTGCACCTGTGATTAAAGACAGTAGTGCCTATACCGCAGTCGACTGGCTCAAACTGGCACAGTTTATTCAACAATTACAAAGCCAAAGTTTTCAGCATTTTGTGGTGATTCATGGCACAGATACCCTAAGCTATGCCAGTGCAGTCCTTGCACGAATTTTGGCAGCATCATGCCACTTGATCATTACAGGCAGTCAGTTCCCATTACTCACTGTTGATGGTACAACCATTCGTGAAGAAACAGATGCGCGAGATAATTTATGGTTTGCCCTTGAGCATATTCTCAAGGTAGATGCAGGTGTGTATTTAGCCTTCCATCATCAACTCTTTCATGGTCGTACCGCACTTAAAGCACACACAACTGAATTAGATGCATTTAAAGGCATTGCCTCCACACAAGCCATTGCACAACATTCTCAAGCAATGACCGTGACTGAAACCATGCTTGAACGTGCCCAGAACCTCAATATCTTAAACTGGATGATGCAGCCAATCAGCTTAAATCAACTTGAGCAGAATTTAGCGCATGTATTAAACCATACACCTGACTTCCTCATTTTACAGGGTTTCGGAACAGGTAATCTGGTCACCAATCCTGCAATTATTGAGATTTTCCAGCAGCTTAAACAAAAGAACTGTTTACCTGTATTGAATACGCAAGTGACTGCGGGTGGCATTGATCAGCGCTATGCAGTGAGTGCATGGGTCAAAGAAGCCAATATCGCAGTGTCTGACTGTTTAGGTCATGCCGATTTGTATGCCAAATTATTAGCACTCTATTTGCACTACGATCAAGCAAACGACTGGTTGAAACACTGGCATGAGTGAAATAGAAATGACAGCGCAGCGCTATGCGATTGGAATTGAGTTTTGTGGTACTGCCTATCGCGGTTGGCAGACACAGCAAGCAGGTGTTGCAAGCGTTCAGGAAACCCTAGAACGAGTGCTCAGCAAAGTTGCCAATCATGTTGTTATTTTACATGGCGCAGGGCGGACAGATGCAGGCGTTCATGCAACCAACATGGTGGCACACTTTGACAGCCCAGCAGATCGTTCTGAACGTGGTTGGATTATGGGAACCAATAGCCAACTTCCGAAAGACATCTCGATTCAGTGGATCAAGCGAATGGACACAGACTTCCATGCTCGCTTTAAAGCCACTGCTCGACGCTATCGCTATGTGGTCTATAACGCAGCTCATCGCCCTGCTTTGCTACACAAACAAGTCACGCATATTCATCAGACACTCAATGTCGCAAAAATGGTGGAAGCCGCACAAAAATTTGAAGGCACACATAACTTCGAAACTTTTCGTGCAGCAGCTTGCCAATCCAACCAACCTGTCCGCCATGTGAAGCATTGCCGCCTTACCCAACATGGGCCGTTTCTGATTTTAGATATTCAGGCAGATGGTTTCTTGCATCACATGGTGCGCAACATCATGGGCTGTTTACTGGAAATTGGTCAGGAACAATATCCGATTGAACATATTGATGTGATGTTTGCCGCAGAAGACCGCAAAGCAGCAGGCGTGACTGCCCCTGCGGATGGTTTGTATTTTATTCAAGCCTATTATCCAGAGCAATTTGATTTACCCAAAGTTGCTTTGGGGCCTCAATGGCTGAACTGGCCAGAGTGACTCGATTTAGTCACTCTGTTTTCGTTTGCGGTACTCAATCGGTGTTTCATTCGTCCAGCGCTTAAATGCGCGATAAAAGGTACTTGGCTCGGCAAAACCTGTCAGGTACACAATTTTCTCAATACTTTCATGGGTGTTCGCCAGTAATTTTTTCGCCAATCGACAACGATATGCCGAGAGAATTTGTTGAAAACTGGTTTCTGCATCGCTCAATAAAGTGCGCAGACGACGCGGTGTAATCTGTAACTGCGCTGCGACACTTTCTAGCGTGGTTTCGCCTTGCTCTAATGTTGCACCAATTGCCCGACGAACTTCACTAACTAAGTCATAACGGGCTAATTCCTGTAGTTTTTCATGAGCAAGCTGTTCATGCAATTGCAAAAGATCAGGGTCGGCCTGCCAAAGCGGATGTTTTAAAATGGCTGAATCAAAATACAAGCGTGTTTCTTTTTGCCCTAAACTGACAGGGCATTCATAAACCCGAAAATATTCTTCAGGTGCCGCACCTTCCTGAAAATCAAAATCAATAAATAGCGGCTGAAATTGTCCTTCCGTTAAAAATTTAAAAAAACGTAAAACGCCTGACATGGCACATTCTGAAAAATGGCGGTTGAGTAAACGATTAGGATGCGGTTGTGTACCATTGGTCAAATAACATTGCCCATCTTTACAAACCAGTTGAGCTTGAAAGGCATCACTAATCAAACGTTGATAAGCCAATGCCCGATGTAAACCTTCGCCAAAATTTTCACTACTCATAAACAGATGTTCAATGACCTGACCACGATATAGAGGTAAATGTTCCCCTAAGTGAAGACCAATATCAGGATCATGACTGACCTGTTCAGCAGCTAGCCAAAAAGCACTTTGAGCACTTACAGGGGTACGTTGATTGGTTTCAAGTTGGCTGATTGCCACACCTGCCTTTGTCAAAATTTGCTCTGTTGACAATCCTGCCCGACGTAGTGCCTGATAGCCAAGTCGCAATATGACTGAAGCATCCGTTAACTGCCCCATATTTCCACCTATTTTCATCCCTGCATTGCCATTTTTCAGAGTACTGAGGATTGACCAAACTGACAACCTGATGCACTGGGTTTGGGCGAAAAAAGTTTAGACGCACGGTTCACTTTTGCTGCTTTTCATCGTGCTTTATTTGGCTTTATATTGTTTTATTGCTGAATTTTGTCTATAATTTGCGCCTTGTTATTTATTCTTTTAGGTAGGCTATGGCCAATAAAGAGGAACTGATTGAGTTCGAAGGCGTTGTCACCGAAACGCTTCCTAATACCATGTTCCGTGTTCGTTTAGAAAACGGTCATGAAGTGATTGCTCATATTTCAGGTAAAATGCGTAAGCATTACATCCGTATTTTAACGGGTGACCATGTTAAAGTTGAAATGACTCCATATGACTTGACCAAAGGTCGCATCACTTACCGTGCACGTTAAGTATTAGTAGAAGCAAAAAAAGCCACATTATTGTGGCTTTTTTTAGGCTTAGCGTAATGCTGATGTTTTACAGCCAATGGTTATACACTCACGTAAGCGCTCGTGTAGCCAAGAGTTACGCTCCTGAGTTTTACGTAACTGGCATCCTGTAGAAATTACCGTACCCACATCAGATTCACCTGAACAGCTTTGATCACGGTCTCGAATCCAAGTAAGTTGTGAACGCTTGAGAATGGTCTTTTGCTGAGGGTTCAATTTGCTACGTAGTTCCTGATAGGTCTTATTCAGCTCATTGTCTGCATTGACATAGACTTTATTATCACAGTGCACTGCATCATAGGTATTTCTAGCATGATCACAATTATCTGCATAGGCACTCAATGATAAACCTAGCAGTAATCCTGCTAATCCTAATTTACGTTTCATTTTCATCATTTTCTCTATGTTGCTTGTTATAAAAAATCAAATTATTTTAAATTTTATAAATAGAAAAAAGCGCGATCTTGGTGATCACGCTTTTTAAATCTGTTCAACTTAAACTAACGCTGCAACCACTGCGGCACCCATTGCCTTCGTACCTACTTTGTCCATGCCTTCAGACATAATATCTGCTGTACGTAAACCTTGATCTAGAACTTGACCCACAGCATCTTCAATCGCTTTAGCTGCTGCTTCTTCACGGAAAGTGTAACGTAGCATCATTGCCACTGAAAGAATCGTCGCTAATGGATTGGCAAGATCTTTACCCGCGATATCTGGTGCAGAACCATGACATGGCTCATACATGCCTTTGCCATTTTCATCCAATGATGCCGATGGCAACATACCAATCGAACCTGTCAACATCGCAGCTTCATCAGACAAGATGTCGCCAAACAGGTTGCCTGTCACAATCACATCAAACTGTTTTGGCGCACGCACCAATTGCATCGCAGCATTGTCCACATACATGTGTGACAAATTAATCTCAGGATATTGTTCTTCTTTAAGCGCAGTTACGGTTTGTTTCCAAAGTTCAGTCACTTCAAGTACGTTGGCTTTGTCTACTGAACAGACTTTGCCACCACGTAGGTTTGCCATTTCAAAAGCAACTTTGGCAATACGTTTAATTTCAGACTCTGCATAAACGTCAGTGTTATAACCCTGTTTTTCACCGTTTTCGAGTTCACGAATCCCGCGTGGCTGACCGAAGTAGATTCCGCCTGTCAATTCACGAACGATAAGAATGTCTAAACCCGCTACAATTTCAGGCTTCAAGCTTGAAGCATCTGCCAATTGCGGATACAAGATCGCTGGGCGCAAGTTGGCGAATAAATTAAGTTCGCTACGGATTTTCAGTAAACCGCGTTCAGGACGAATTGAGCGCTCAATACTGTCCCATTTTGGCCCGCCAACCGCACCCAATAAAATGGCATCGGCTTTTTGTGCCTGTGCGCTAGTCACTGCTGGGTAGGGTTCGCCATGTGCATCAATCGCTGAACCACCGAGTAAACCATGTTCCCACGTTAAACCTAAGTTAAACTTGTCATTGACTGTGTTTAAAACAGTTTCCGCAGCAGCAACAATCTCAGGGCCAATACCATCGCCCGCTAAAATTAAAATATGTTTAGACATAAAGGGTTCCATTTATCACAACAACTCAGGCGCAAATTGCCCAGTTAAAGTTTTTGTTCCACAAATTCGCCCAATCCTGTTAGCACATTATAGGGCTTACAAAAACGGCGAATTGGGTGTTGATCTTGCAATAGCACCACACACAGTGGATCTGGTGCTGATACGTTCAACAAACTGCCTGATTGTTTACTTCGATTGCGATACATTTTGAAGCTATAACTTTTATTCGCCTTAAAATTGTGAATCACACTGATTTTTTCAGCACGATCCATCGAGATCGGATAGAAGCGAATCACTACTTCATGCTGCTGGTCAGGTACGGTCAAATATAAAGAATTGTTATAGCTTGTGGTTTTACTATTTAAACGCACATAGCCTTTTCGAATGGCTTCATAATTCACCAAATGTGTTGTGTCATCCACAATTTGAATATTATCAAAGCGTTCAAATTCGCAATTGGCAGTCCCTGTACAGTACAGTTTGACATTTGCAGGTCGTTGTTCAGGTGCAATAAACTTGATCGCCATGGTATCAACCGCACGTTGCGTATGTTGACACGCACTCAGCAATACCGCAGATAACCCCAAGAAAGCACCGCGACCGATGTTTTTTAACATGTGAATAGCCCAACCTTTTGCCGATCAGCAGATTGAATTACATAAAATAATTCGACATGTTAGCAATAGTTGGGCTTTCGCGCCATGTTTATAGTGCAACAACTTAGCCCTGTAATTCTTGGAAAACCCAAGGGCGTGCTTGTTTGGTTTTGGCTTCATATTCACGGATTAAATCCGCATCTTGTAAAGTCAAACCAATATCATCCAAACCATTTAACAAGCAGTGCTTACGAAATGGATCAACTTCAAAGGAAAATGCTTGACCCGATGGCGTACGCACTTCTTGCGCAGCCAAATCAATCGTTAACTGATAGCCTTCAGTCGCTGCACATTCCTTGAAAAGTTGATCAACAATTTCTTCCGATAAAATGACAGGTAACATGCCATTTTTAAAACTATTATTGAAGAAAATGTCCGCGAAACTTGGTGCAATCACGGTACGGAAACCATACTCTTCAAGTGCCCAAGGTGCATGTTCACGGCTTGAACCACAACCAAAGTTGCTACGTGCAATGAGCACCGAAGCACCCTGATAACGTGCTTGGTTCAACATGAAGTCAGGGTTTTTCGGACGTTTGCTAATGTCTTGTCCCAAATAACCTTCATCCAAATAACGAAGCTCATCAAACAAATTATCGCCAAAGCCTGTGCGTTTAATGGATTTCAAAAATTGTTTTGGAATAATCAAGTCGGTATCGACATTGGCACGATCTAAAGGTGCAACGATACCCTGTTCAACTGTATACGCTTTCATCTGCGACTCCCTTAGAATGTACGAACATCAACGAAATGACCTGCAATTGCCGCTGCTGCTGCCATTGCTGGGCTGACCAAATGGGTACGCCCGCCATTCCCCTGACGACCTTCAAAGTTACGGTTTGAGGTGGATGCACAGTGCTCACCTGGTTGTAACTTATCAGCATTCATCGCCAAGCACATTGAGCAACCCGGTTCACGCCATTCAAAACCAGCTTCAATGAAGATTTTGTCCAAACCTTCAGCTTCAGCTTGCTGTTTCACCAAACCAGAACCTGGAACAACCATGGCTTGTTTAATGCTTGTTGCTACTTTATGGCCTTTCACCACTTCAGCCGCAGCACGAATATCTTCAATACGTGAGTTGGTGCATGAACCGATAAATACACGATCTAACTGAATGTCTGCCAAAGCCTGACCTGCGGTTAAACCCATGTACTGATAAGCACGAGTCCAGTCTTTACGCTGTACATCATCTTTTGCCTGTTCCAATGTTGGAACCGCTTGTGATACTGCAATCACCATTTCTGGAGATGTCCCCCAAGAGACTTGTGGTTCAATCTCTTCGCCGTTTAACACCACAACCGTGTCAAATTGAGCATCATCATCAGAATGTAAAGTATTCCAGTAAGCAACCGCTTTGTCCCAATCTTCACCTTTTGGTGCATATGGGCGGTCTTTGACATACTCAATAGTTTTATCATCCACAGCCACCAAGCCAACGCGTGCGCCTGCTTCAATTGCCATGTTACACACCGTCATACGACCTTCCATCGACATGTCACGGAAGACTTGACCACCGAACTCAATCGCATGACCTGTACCACCTGCTGTCCCGATTTTACCGATAATCGCCAAAACCACGTCTTTAGAGGTCACGCCTTTGCCCAATGTCCCATCGACACGAACCAACATGTTTTTCATTTTCTTTTGAACCAAGCATTGGGTTGCCAATACATGTTCAACTTCTGAAGTGCCGATACCGTGTGCCAAACAGCCAAATGCACCATGCGTTGCTGTATGTGAATCACCACACACCACCGTCATGCCTGGCAAAGTTAAACCTTGCTCTGGCCCAACCACATGTGCAATCCCCTGACGTACATCATTGATGTCAAACTCAACAATGTTAAAGGTTTTACAGTTGTCATCTAAAGTTTGGACTTGAATACGTGACGTATCATCTTCAATTCCGGCAACACCCTGCTCACGTTCTTTTTTCGATGTCGGAACGTTATGGTCAGGTGTTGCGATGTTGGCACTTAAACGCCATGGCTGACGACCTGCAAGTTGTAAACCTTCAAATGCTTGCGGTGAAGTCACTTCATGTAACAGATGACGGTCGATGTAAATTAAACTCGAACCATCATCACGTTGCTTCACCAAATGGTCATCCCACAACTTGTCATATAATGTCTTGCCTGCCATGTCGACGCGCTCCATTGGACTGGGTAATTAAATCTTCTATTTTCATTATAAGCGGTGTTTCACATAAATCTAATTTATCATTTTTATAAATCAATAAACTTTTTGGAATGAATTAAACACTGAAATTCATCCCGCCATAAGCATCTACTTTACCAATCAAAATAACAAAAATATTCGTTTTTACAAATTTAAAGGTCAGCGTTAATCTCTATTCAAGATCAGCATTGAGCAGAGGAATCCCGATATGGCACACATTCAACACTTTGTGATTACCCATCAGCGAATGTTCAAAAAAACCCTAAGCTACTATGTCATGCATATTACGGTTGCCATGTTGGTGGGATATTTTGTAACAGGTAACTTTTGGATGGCGATAACCCTGAGTTTACTTGAACCGACTGTTCAAGCATTTGCTTACTTTATTCATGAACGCTTTTGGGAAAAGCACAATCTCAATCAAAAAGAAAAAATCATGTCCTCATAACTCAACCCATTTCTCTTGCTGATAAAGCCACTTTTCAGTGGCTTTTTTAGAGAGCTTGAAGCTTATTTCATCTGCGCAATAACCAAAGATTCTGGGATTAGGCAGAAAATTCAAGACGCATATGTAAAAAGGTTTATTTTATTTTGCTTAATCCACATGATTCTTAAATAATAGAAGACTATAAAAATAGTTTATGGATAATAAACATGAATTTGGCCGCTTTTGAAGCTTTTATTAAAGTCATGGAAACAGGCTCGATTTCGCTTGCCGCCGATCAACTATTTATTACCCAACCTGCGGTCACAAAACGTATCCACTGTTTAGAAGAATATTTTGGCGTTACCCTGTTCGAGTCAGCAGGTCGCGGGATTCAACCCACACATACTGCCTATGAACTTCTGCCCAAAGTCAAAACATGGCTAAATGAACTGGGTGAAATGCACCACACGCTTAGCCATCAACACACGAGTGTACAAGGTCGTTTAAAAATTGGTACCAGTCATCATATTGGTTTGCACCACTTGCCGCATCATCTCAAACAATATGTTCAGCATTATCCCGATGTCACTTTAGATGTACATTTCGTTGATTCAGAGCAAGCCCATGAACAGGTTTTTGCAGGTGATTTAGAATTGGCCTTTTTAACCTTACCACCGCAACTGGATGAACGCTTAAAGTATCAATCGATCTGGAATGATCCTTTGGTGTTTGTAGCCGCGCCATTTCATCCGCTTGCTGCCAAAACTCAGCTTAGCTTAGAAGATCTGATGAGCTATCCAAGTTTGCTGCCTGCTGCAAAGACCTATACCAGTCAAATCACACTAGCAGAGTTTGAAAAACAAGGTTTGAAGCCCAAAGTCAGTATGAGTAACAATCCTTTAGAATCCATTCGCATGTTGGTTTCGATTGGGTTAGGCTGGTCAGTACTACCCCTAACACTCGTTAATCAAGACCTGAAAAGACTACCACTTGAAATTAAAATGCAGCGTCAACTGGGCTTGGTCTGGCATCCTGCCCGAACCCAGTCGCGTGCCATGCAAAGCTTAATTCAAATGATGCAGACACAACATTAATCACCACCACAACTGCTACAACCACTGCTACAGCTTGAGGATGAGGATGAGGATGAGGATGAGGATGAGGATTATGACTTGAGATACTGGACATAATCCTGTTGGATTTGCTCTAAAACAAAGGTCTGCCCCTGTGGCCATTGCAGCAACTGATCTATTGCAAATAAACGCGGTAGATGAGTGGCATGTTGAGGATTTAGACCATGCAAACGACAGCTATATTGCCATGCAGCATATAACTGTTGTTGCTGCTCTTGAGGTGAGCTATGGGCAGTGTAAGGCTGATGTTGGACAACACGCCCCAAACTTTGCAGACAAAACTGGCGATACAATTCAGGATATTCTAAGAAGATATGCCATAAGATAAAGGCGGTAAAGAATAACAACGAGGCCACCGCTTTGCAGCATAACGGTGAAGACTAAGAAACATTTGAAACATAGTGGAAGCGTATTCTTCCTGATTTATTTTTATTTTACTCATGCTTCAAATTTAAAAGAGCAAGATGTCAAATAGATGACAATTCCTCTACCCTAAGCCTAAAATTTGCCGAATCTGTTGAGCCACTTGTTCAACAACTAGACCCTGATTTGGTAAGGTCAGCGTCAATAACTGATCTGAGCGAAATTTTCGATCAATTTCAAGCATGATATGGATACAGGTGGCTTGTGTGACAAAAGACACTTCAACTTCATTGAACCCGCTAAAATGATGTACAGAAACAAACTCCAATTCCTGATAACAGCCCAACGTTGAGCGAAAAGCAGGCGCTGTGATTTGCCCTTTTTCCACATCTACAGTTGCCAACACAAAACCACAATACTGCATTGCCTGTAAAAATACCTGCATGGTGGGTGTTGGTAAAATATTTAAATAGTCGTGATCTGTTGCATCCAACCCCCAATCTACATCCATATACGTCTGTATCCAGACACGCGTGGCGTTCTGACGACAAGCAACTTCGGTAATCGGGGTTTCGAGGGGCAAAGCCAGACTAAAAGGAATACAATGACTTTGATTGGCAGGTAAAATAAAACGAGAATTGACCAACCAGTCTTGTAAAATCAAAGCCTGATTGCTTTCATGATCACCTGACTCGACTTCAGCCAGCGTCATCAACTGTAAATTCAGATGATTAATTTCCTTATCGGAAGACCCACCTTGAAAGCGAATTTCTCCATGCAAGGTTTCACCTGCATAAAGTTTTGGGTTATGCAAACGTGTTTCCACACTCACGCCTTGCATCCCCAGTCCTGACAAAATTTTCTTAAACATCATTTCTCTCTAATTTTTAAAATAAAAACTTACAACACATCATCGCCCGCAACAGCGATTTTTTCATCCGAAATTTCATTCATAAACAATTGATAATCTTCTAGATTACGTTCAGAAGATGCCATCGCATAACACTGTAAAGTCTCAACTATGCCATCACCCTCACCCAAATATCCCATTACTACATCAGCATTGCCTGCTTTGGCATGAGCATGAGCCAAAGCAAAACCACAACTTTCTGCATATTCATGAAAATAGGCTTCATCCATATCCTGTAAATCGACTGAAATCTTCATATCGCGTAACTGACGCACATGAAACTGCTGTTCAATTCGAGAAAATCCCAAGAAAATATCGCTTGCGGCTTGCATTAACTGTTGCCCATGCACAACACGCTCACCTTCATGTGCGACTCGCTCAAGAAAGAGCGGGCTTAAAATAGAGGGACAGGCTTCTTTCATTTGTAAAATTAGAGGTTCACGGTCTGCATCCTCAAAAAGTGCAATCGCTGAGCGCGTTCCCACACTTCCAACGCCAACCACTTTCATAGCGACATCGGTTAATTGATAACGGTCAAATAAAATACGGCGTTCATATTTCAATGAATCTCGATAATCTTTAAAGAATTCATCCGCATCTTTGGCAAAGGGTTCATCCACTTGGGGGTGCCACAACAACGGTGGTTCATCAATAAAATGACGAGATCCTGTTTCAGGGTCTTGTTCAGTTAACTTCGGCAATAAGGAGTGTGTCGTGCGTTTTTCTGCACGATCCAAATGTTTAGCACGTTTTTTGCGTAATTTTTGACATTCGGTACTTTTCAGCAGAGTGCTCGCATCCACTTTTTCATACCACACCTGTAAAGGTGACAATTTCGTATGCTCAGTGAGATGTGTACGGTAGCTGTTGAGCATAATTTTTACGGCTTTTAAACCTGCTCGCTCACTGAGTCCAATATCTTGAGCTGCAATCACAAAACTGGTCGCTAACCGCTTAAGATCCCACTCAAACGGTGCAACCAATGTTTCATCAAAATCATTAATCCCAAATAGTAAATTACGTTCAGGACTGGCAAAACCGCCAAAATTACTCAAATGACAGTCACCACAAATTTGCTGAAACAAACCTGAATGCTGCGGCTCCCAAGCCTGATCAAACAGCATCAATGCAGGCATTCCCCGATAAAAAGTAAATGCCGAAACACTCATACGTTTTGCCCGAATTGGCTTGAGATGTTCGAGTCGCCCTTGATTACTCCAATCATAAATCGTCAGTGCATTGGTATTTTTGGGACGCTGAGATAAATCCGCAAGATTTTGCCGTGGATGGGTTTTACGCTGTGCTTTCCCCAAAGCCAAACCATCGGCTTTTTTCAATAATTTACCCTGATAACGGTGCGAGGTAAGATCAATACTGTCTGACGTCCAAAGTTGATTTGGCAATGCAATTTTTTGTTGTTTCATAGCAGCCTCTAAATTTATTGCTGAGTTGTTATAGCAATAAATTTAGACACTGCGTGAAGATTTTTAAAAATAAATCGACATCATCTGCATGTGCTTGATCTGTCTCGCTGAGCATATTGAAATCTCTTTCAATATATCAAAAATAAATCAGCATAAAGGGGGTTAAATCGACCAATCTTGGATTTGCCAACCTTGCTCTTTGGCAAGTTGTTCTAAACGGTCATCAGGATTCACAGCAATTGCATGGGTTGCATATTCAAGCAAAAAACGGTCATTGATAGAATCTGAATATGCCCAAGACTCATCAACTTCACGACCTGCCAACCACTGTTCTAAACGCACCAGCTTACCTTGCTGATAACAAGGTGTACCCGCCACTTTACCTGTGTAATAACCATCTTTAACTTCTGCATTGGTGGCGATAATTTCAGTAATTCCAAACTCGCGAAAAATAGGCGCCGTAATAAAGTCACTGGTCGCCGTAATCCCAACAATCGCATGTCCTAAGTCTTTATGCTTTTGAATGGCATGGAAACCTTTTTGGCGCATTTGCGGACGAATGATTTTTTGCATAAATAATTGATGTAAATCAGTTAAATATTGATTTGAATGTTGAGCTAAAAACTCAAATACAAACTCATTATAGGCAATCGGATCAAGCATTCCTGCCTTATAGTCTTCATAGAACTTATCATTCATTTGGCGATGATGCACGGGATCAACCAAGCCTTCATTCACTAAAAATTCACCCCAAGAGTGGTCTGAATCGGTATTTAACAGGGTGTGATCAAGATCAAATAAAGCCAATTTCATGGAAATTCTCATTAAAACTGAAAAATTAAAGCAAAAAAATGTAAATCAGTTGCCGCTAATGCAAAGAAATTCGTTAAGATCATAGCAATTTTTAACAATATTCTGAGGTCTTTTTTTGTGTTGGATGCACAAATTTTGCCATCCCCAAAATAAAGACAATAAGATCGAACAAATTTAGGTAGCCAAATGATCGACTCCGAAGGTTTCCGACCCAATGTCGGGATCATTTTGGCAAACGAACATGGACAAGTGTTATGGGCAAAACGCATTGGTCACAATGCATGGCAGTTTCCGCAAGGAGGAATCCAAATTGGAGAAACTCCTGAACAGGCATTATACCGTGAGCTAAGAGAAGAAATTGGCTTATTGCCAGAACACGTCCAGATTATTGCGCAAACCAAAGGTTGGTTGCGTTACCGTTTGCCACACCGATATATCCGCTCAGGTAGTGATCCTGTCTGTATCGGACAAAAACAAAAATGGTTTTTATTGAAGCTGACCGCATCAGCCCAAAATATTCAGTTGAATCTTGCTGATCCACCTGAATTTGATCAGTGGCAATGGGTCAGTTATTGGTATCCACTTGGACAAGTTATTAACTTTAAAAGAGATGTTTACCGAAAAGCCATGACCGAATTATGCAGTCTGCTGCCACACTAAAAAACAGACTAAAAAAGAGTTTTTTAGTGAATGCTTTTCTAGCAGGCTGCTGTTATAACTAAAGTCATAATTACTGATTATATAAATTGTTTTGGGAGTACGTAGTTATGTCGAACATGCAATTAGACACCCTACGCCGCATTGTCCAAGAGGTCGATGCGGCTGTGAGCTTGCATGAATCATTAGACATCATGGTTAATCAGGTTTCGATTGCGATGGATGTCGATGTCTGTTCGATCTATTTACTCGATGAACGTAACCAGCGCTATGTCCTCATGGCCAGCAAAGGACTCAATCCTGAAGCGGTTGGCAATGTTTCCTTGCAATTGGGTGAAGGCTTGGTTGGTCTAGTTGGGCAACGCGAAGAAATCGTCAATCTCGACAATGCTGCACAACATGAGCGTTATGCTTACTTCCCAGAAACAGGTGAAGAGTTATACAACTCATTTCTCGGCGTCCCTGTCATGTATCGCCGTAAGGTGATGGGGGTCTTGGTTGTTCAAAACAGTGAATCCCAAGATTTCAGTGAAGCAGCTGAATCCTTTTTGGTGACTTTATGTGCGCAGCTTTCAGGTGTCATTGCCCATGCGCATGCGGTTGGAAACATTGATGTTTTCCGTAAGCCGAGCAATATTTCAAACTATAAAACCTTTCAGGGTGTTTCAGGTGCAGGTGGCATCGCTTTAGGGCGTGCCATTATTTTGTATCCTGCGGCAGATTTATCGGCTGTACCTGAGCGTGAAGCTGAAAATATCCCCGACGAACTCAAGCTACTCGATCATGCTGTTTCCAATGTTCGTCAGGAAATTCAATCGCTTGATGAAAAAATGCAAGACTCGCTCATGTCTGAAGAACGCGCATTGTTTAGCGTATTCTTACGCATGCTCGATGAAAATGCCTTACCTGCCGAAATTAAAGAACTGATTCGTGAAGGTCACTGGGCGCAAGGTGCAGTCAAAAAAGTGATGGATAAACACATCGCACTCTTTGCCCAAATGGAAGATGACTACCTCCGTGAACGGGTGTCTGATCTTAAAGATTTAGCACGGCGTATTTTGGCTTCCTTGCAAGAAGCAGATTCAAGCCATCGTGAACTCAGCTCAGATAGTATCCTGATTGGTGAAGAAATCAGTACAGCTGCTCTAGTTGAACTGCCAATGGATAAAATCGCGGCAATCGTGACCAGTGAAGGTGCAGCTAACTCACATATGGTGATTGTTGCACGTGCCTTAGGTATTCCTACCGTTGTCGGCGTGACTGAACTGCCTATCAGCGCCTTAGATGATGCCGAAATGATTGTCGATGCCTATCAAGGTCGGGTTTTTGTCAATCCTCCTCGTCGCTTGCGTCAACGTTATAAAGAGATTCAAAAAGAAGAAGAACAAATTGCCAAAGACCTCAAGCAATATGAGACTAAGGATGCGATTACACCTGATGGTGTTCCTGTTCGTCTATTCGTTAATACAGGTCTGATGATTGACGTGGTTCGTGGTGTACAACGTGGTGCCAAAGGGGTTGGTTTATATCGTTCTGAAATCCCATTTATGTTACGTGACCGCTTCCCTGGCGAAGAAGAACAACGCGCAATCTATCGGCAACAGCTCAGCCACTTTGCCAACAAACCTGTGACCATGCGTACCCTCGATATTGGTGCAGACAAAGACCTCCCTTATTTCAGCATTGATGAAGAAAACTCGGCATTGGGTTGGCGTGGACTCCGCTTTACCCTTGATCACCCAGAGATTTTCTCGGCACAAATCCGTGCAATGCTAAAAGCCAGTATTGGTTTAAATAATCTACATATTCTGCTACCAATGGTGACCAGTGTTAGCGAAGTCGAAGAAGTGCTGTATTTACTCGAACGTGATTGGGTCGCAGTTCAGGAAGAAGAACAAGTCAAAATTAACAAACCTAAAATCGGGATTATGGTCGAAGTGCCAAGTGTATTGTTGCAAATTGATGAATTTGCACCATTGGTCGATTTTTTCTCAGTGGGTTCTAATGACCTGATTCAATATTTATTAGCCGTAGACCGTAACAACCCGCATGTTTCCAGTGTTTATTCACATTTTCACCCTGCAATCTTACGTGCTTTGCGTCGCTTGGTGAAAGAGTGCCATAAATACGAGAAGCCGATTAGTATTTGCGGAGAAATGGCGGGCGATCCGTTGTCTGCTATTTTGCTGATGGCAATGGGCTTCAATACCCTGTCGATGAGTTCAAGTAATATCTTGCGGGTGCGTAAAGCCATTTGTCATGTTCCCATGACTGATGCTCAAGAGCTACTTCATCACGTATTGCAGCTCAATAATCCTTTACTGGTCAAAAGCTGGCTAGAACATTATTTTAGAACACATGGACTAGCCGACATGGTGAAAACCAATCGCTTGATCTCGATTTAACAAGCACAAAAAAGGGCGATCTTCCATAGAGTATCGCCCTTTTTTATGTTTGCTATAACCTCGTTTTGCATTTTTCTTACGATCCACAAATACTTGACTTTTGTTTGCTTCGTGCATGTGTTTCGCCACAAAATTATGAATCACAACCTCTGGTTGCATTTGACGTTTCGCCATTTTCTTTACCTTTTCTAAAAATACGGTCTATAGAAGACAATGATCTAATTTAGCACATTTATTAAACACTTTGAAAAATTTAATGTGCATGGATTCATGACAAAAATTATTCAGAATAATCAAAAAAAGAGAAAGCCAGTCATTTAAACTGGCTTTTTCAATCATGCGTTAGACTTATTTTTTAGCATCGAAGCGATCCGCATTCATGACTTTATTCCATGCTGCAATAAAGTCATGTACAAATTTCTCTTGGTTATCATCCTGCGCGTACACTTCAGCATAAGAACGCAAAATCGAATTTGAACCAAAAACCAAATCGACACGGGTTGCTGTCCATTTGACTGCACCTGTTGCACGGTCACAAATTTCATAACGGTTTTTGCCAACAGGTCGCCATGTATTGTTCATATCAGTCAAATTGACAAAAAAGTCATTGCTCAATACACCTGCTCGCTCAGTGAATACCCCCTCTTTTGTACCGCCATAGTTGGTATCTAGAACACGCATCCCACCAATCAAGACCGTCATTTCAGGTGCAGTCAAGCCCATCAATTGGGTACGATCTAACAACATTTCTTCAGGTTGTACGGCATAATCCTGTTTGATCCAATTGCGGTAGCCATCATGCTTTGGCTCTAAATCAGCAAATGAATATTCGTCGGTTTGCGCTTGAGTAGCATCACCACGCCCTTGTAAGAATGGCACAACCACCTCAACACCAGCCTCCTGTGCTGCCTGCTGAATTGCTGCTGCCCCTCCCAATACGATTAAATCAGCAATACTGACTTTTTTAACCAATCCCGATTGAATCTCTTCGAGTTTCGCTAAAACTTTTTGTAAACGCTCTGGCTCATTGCCGATCCAATCTTTTTGTGGTGCAAGGCGAATACGTGCGCCGTTTGCGCCTCCACGAAAATCTGAACTACGATAAGTTCGGGCACTGTCCCATGCAGTGGTAATCAGTTCCGTACGGGTTAGACCACTATTGAGTAACTTGACTTTCAGTTCATCAATTTCTGCTTCAGTTAATGTGTAGTCGACTGCTGGAACAGGATCTTGCCAGATTAGATCTTCAGCAGGCACATCCGCACCCAAATAACGGCTCTTTGGCCCCAAATCACGGTGAGTCAGCTTAAACCATGCTCGCGCAAAGACATCCGCAAAATCAGCAGGATTTTGATAAAAATGTTCAGCAATTTTACGATATTCAGGATCAACTTTGAGTGCCATATCGGCATCGGTCATGATCGGATTACGGCGAATATTCGGGTTATGTGCATCGACAGGTTTATCTTCTTCTTTAATGTCAATAGGTTCCCACTGATACGCGCCTGCTGGGCTTTTACGGACTTCCCATTCATAGTTAAATAATAAATAGAAATATTCATTGTCCCATTTGGTTGGATGAGTTGTCCACGCACCTTCCAAACCACTCACCATTGTATTTCCAGCGTTCCCTGTGCCCTCTGGGTTATGCCAACCTAAACCTTGAAATTCCACATCAGCAGCTTCGGTATCTGCGCCAAGCAGCTCAGCTTTACCGTTGCCATGCGCTTTGCCTACCGTATGTCCACCTGCTGTTAAAGCAACTGTTTCCTCATCATTCATTGCCATACGGTCAAAGGTGGTACGCATGTCTTGTGCTGTTTTTAATGGATCAGGCTGACCATCCACCCCTTCTGGATTGACATAAACTAGACCCATTTGTACCGCAGCCAGTGGATTTTCCAGTGAACTACGATCTTGGTCATTGTCATAACGGTTTTTGGTTGCATCGAGCCATTTACGTTCTTCACCCCAGTAAATATCTTTTTCAGGATGCCAAATATCTTCTCGTCCACCTGCAAACCCAAAGGTTTTTAAACCTGCAACTTCATAAGCCACTGTACCTGCAAGAACAATCAGATCTCCCCAAGACAGTTTATTGCCATATTTTTTCTTAATTGGCCAAAGTAAGCGACGACCTTTATCGGTATTGACGTTATCTGGCCAGCTATTAAGTGGTGCAAAACGCTGATTGCCTGTATTGGCTCCACCACGACCATCTTGCTTACGATACGTTCCTGCTAAATGCCAAGCAGTTCGTACAAACATGCCAATATAACTGCCATAATCGGATGGCCACCATGCCTGACTGCTATTAATCAAATCACGTAAATCTTGCTTGACCGCTTCAAGATCAAGTTGCTGAAATGCTGCTGCATAATCAAAGTCAGCATCCATAGGATTTGTTTTTTTATCGTGCTGCGACAAAATGTCTAAATTGAGTGCGTTCGGCCACCAATCTGTATTTGAGCTGGCTGCAGACGTATTTGCACCATGTGCAAATGGACATTTTCCTGTCGAAGCTTGCGATTTCTTGTCCATGTTGAATCTCCAAATTCAATAACCTATTTTGTGTTTTAGGTTTTACGCTATCAAAATAGCGGCTTTTATGAACAAGCTAAAGCGGATTTAATTAATCAAAACAATCGAAATCTTCTATTTAAAAAAATAAATAAAATCATCTATAGATAATGATTTTTTGATAAAAAAATTTCAAATCTTTTGCTGTTTAACTTTTTTTAGAGAGGCTATATGCTGTATTTTTTGTGAAATAAACACTCAAAACAAAAATCGTTTTTATAGGTTATTTTTGCTAAATTTAAAGCATTAAAAAACGACAATAAGTTGGCTAGAAAAATGTCCTATGAGATTGAGAAAATCATCCAACAACATGACATTATCTTATTCGATGCCATCTGCGTACTTTGTAATGGCTGGGCAAAATTTCTGATTCGTTATGATCGTCAATCTAAATTTAAATTCGCCTCAATACAATCACCATTAGGTGAGGCAATCTTAAAATATTATGGCATGTCAACCGCAGATTATTCGACCATGCTTGTGGTCTACAATGGGCAACGCTATGTCGATTCCTCAACATTTCTTAAAGTGATGCAACAACTCAAATTTCCTTTTTCTCTGAGCAATATTGGTTATCTTGTCCCAAGCATTATCCGAGACTTTTTATATCGACGAGTCGCGCTCAACCGTTATCAATTATTTGGTACAACTTCATCCTGTTTATTGCCAAGTCAAGAAAATCGTTCGCACTTTTTGGAACATGCGATTCATGAAGCTTAATTTTTTGGCTGAACATCCTCAGCGCTTGATTCAAATGACTTTGGCATTTCTTTGGATCTATCAGGGTTTATTACCGAAACTCGTGTTTCCATCTACATTTGACATTCAGGTTTGGCAATTTTTAGGATTCAATGCAGATCTTGCCACAGTTTTTGTGCGTCTTTCAGGGAGTGCTGAAATTTTATTTGGGTGTGCTTTTCTGATTTGGCAGCGCAGTCGTTATGTCCATTACTTGAGTATTACAGGGTTAATCGGCTTGCTGTTGCTCAGTGCCATTCTGGCACCTTCACAACTGATTGGCGCTTTTAACCCCGTTATTATGAATATTGCCATGTCAGTTTTATCCGTAGTTGCCTTACAAATTTTCGCATTTAGACAGAAAAATAAGTCGACTACACCGTTAAACGCTTCCCTTCACGAATACAATAAAATGGATTCATCAGTTTAGATGAATGTTTAATGGCGTGTTCAAGGACAGCTTCAGGCTCATCACGCTGTTCATCGGTCAACTGGAAAGTTCGATAATGAATCGCTAAAGAGCGCTGTGCTTGCAAATCTGTATGTGCCTTTAACGCATCTTGTGGATTCATGTGCATATAATGCAAAACATGTTGTGGGGCATATGCACCTATAGGCAAAAGCGCAATACGCGGTGCGCCAAAACGCGCATAGATCTCCTTAAAATGCCCCGCATAACCCGTATCACCTGCAAAGAAACAATACTGCTTTTGGCGTTTTAAACAAAAACCACCCCATAAGGCACTGTCTTGGTCACGCAAGCCGCGCCCTGAGCCATGTTGTGCAGGTGTATAAATAATTTCAAAATCATCCAGTTGTACGGATTGCCACCAATCCAGTTCAATCACCTTAAAAGATTTAGGCAGATACCACGCATTTCCTAAACCTGTATAAATCGGCATTTTAAATTTTTTATGCAACCATGTCAGCGTCGCCAAATCCATATGATCATAATGGTTATGACTCAACAATACGGCATGGATATGTGGCAAATGCTCTAAGGCAATTCCAGCAGGACAAACCCGACGTGGCCCAGAACCTTGTTTCGGACTGACAAATTCAGCCCAGACAGGGTCTGTCAAAAAGTTATATGGCCCAATCTGAATCAAAACAGTGGCATGCCCCACAAACCAGACTTTCCACTGGTTAAAATCTGCATCAGCACGGGTCTGTGGCAGCTCTCGTGAAATCGAGGTAAATTGCTGAAATTCCTGATCACGATCAACATTCCACGTAAACGAACGTCGGGTTAATAACCATTTGAACAAATTAAATTTCTGACCATTCGGACGAGTCGTATTATTCTGAAAACGCCCCGCCTGAAACTGCGTGGATTCAAAATTCAACCGCGGCTGTAACAAGGTATGTGCCCAACAATTTTTGGTGGGCAGCTCATAGTGCAATGCTGTTTTTTTATCCATAAGGCTTAATATTATAAAAACTTAATCTGTACCTTTCAGATCCGATCTTAACTCAAGGACGTTATGTTATATTGCACGACCTAAAAGTATGCATGAATGCTGAAAATTTCTGCTGATTTACATCATATACAGGGTTTCACAGGATTTTTCTTTTTATTTTTGTATTGTTTTCAGCATTTCAAAGCGCCTGCTTTCGATTATACTGCTAGCTTATAGATAAAAATGCTTGAGAATTGGGTCGGTTAATGGAACTACGCCATCTTCGATATTTTATTATGGTTGCAGAAGAACTTAATTTTAGTAAAGCAGCACTTAAACTGTACACTGCGCAACCTTCGTTAAGTCAACAAATCAAAGACTTAGAAGATGAAATTGGGGTTCGACTGCTCAATCGTACCAAACGCAAGGTCGAACTGACTGAGGAAGGTGCGGTCTTTTTAAAGCAGGCACGCCTGACGATTGCTCAAGCTGAGAAAGCGGTACGCATGGCACGAGAGGTTCATCTCTCAAAACAGCAAATTTTAAAAATCGGATTTATCACTACAGCAGAAGTGCGTGTTTTTCCTAAAATTTTACCTACTTTGCGTATGCTGTACCCACATATCAAAGTGGATTTACAGATTTTAAATGGCTTAGACCATTACCGTGCGCTTAAAAAGGGTGATCTCGATATTGTGTTTTCACGTCAATCATTCGATGACGATGAAATTGATAATTTTGTGGTCTTGCAAGATACTTTGGCTTTGTTCCTAGCCAAGCAGCACCCTTTGGCTCAATTGGCAACGATTCCACTCCAAGCACTCAACGGGGTGGACTTGGTAATGTCAAAAGCCAATTCTTATTGTGTTATGAATAAAGCGATTGCTGAGTTTTTTGAGAAACATCATATTCAACCGCATATTCAGGAAAAAAGTGACAACTTGGTCGAAAATATTGCGGTGATTGAACAAGAAATGAGTTGTTCAATTTTACCGCAATATCTTGATCCATTTATTAAACTAGATCAGATCGCAGTTCGCCCACTGGAACATGAATTGCCACCGCTCAACTTATTTGTGAGCTATCGGAAAAATAACTTATCCTTTCCAATGCAAAAACTGCTGGAGTTGTTACACCAGCATTTTGAACTGATGAAGTACGCTTAAGCCACTTGAGTATTCAACCAATGGTGTAACTCAGTCACACTATTGGCAATCGTCATCGGTTGATATTGTTTTAAAATATCAACGTGATGTACTCCATAACTTACGCCAACCCGTGGCATATCAATGCGCTGTGCCATTTCAAGATCATAACTGGTATCGCCCACCATAATCGCTTGATTGGCTGGAATCCCTGTAAAATCTAAGATCTGCTGCAACATTAAAGGATCGGGTTTAGATTTGGTTTCGCTTGCTGCGCGGGTCATCACAAATAAATCCTGACTTTGGGTTTTCGCCAAAACACGATCTAAACCACGACGGCTTTTACCTGTCGCCACAGCCAATTGTACCCCCTGACGTTTGAGGTCTTGCAGCATATTACCAACCCCATCAAACCACTGATCATCTTGGGAAGATGCAACATAATGCTGTGCGTAGCTGTCCAAAATTTCCTGATGCAATTCAGGAACATCTGGAAATAGCGTTTGCATGACTTCTGGCAAACCAAGCCCAATAATGCTTTTGGCATCTTCATCGCTTAAAGGTTGCTGATGTTGCTGCGCAGCAAATTTCAAACTTGCTACAATTTGCCCAACAGAATTAAATAATGTGCCATCCCAATCAAAAATGACCAATTGTGTCTGCACATTAAGCTCCTTTTTCCAGCTCTTTCAATAATTGCTGCATGTCTTCAGGTAATTCAGCTTCAATCACAGGATAATCTGGAATTTCTAAGCGCATGGCATGTAAGCACAGGCGACGTGCTTCAGGGCCAGTGTAAGGCGTGGTATGTCCATATTTATCATCACCCACTAAAGGATGTCCGATACTTTGCCCATGCACACGAATCTGATGGGTGCGACCCGACAAAGGCGATGCATGTACTAAAGTCGCTTGTTTAAAACGCTTGGCAACTTTCCACACTGTTTGGCTCGGTTTGCCTTCTTTAGACACACGCACACGACGCTCACCATTGGCCAATTCATAACGTAACAACGGCGCATCAATCAATTGCTTGTCGAGACTGACCTGACCTTTAACAATCGCCGCATAGGTTTTTTGGATTTTGTGTTCGCGTAGTAAATCTTGCAAATGCTTTAAGGTGCTGCGTTTTTTACTGATCATCACCAGACCCGACGTATCACGGTCAATACGGTGGATCAGTTCTAAATATTTTTTGCCTGTAACCGTGCGTAATGCCTCGATTAAGCCATAGGCCACACCACTACCGCCATGCACTGCAATCCCTGAAGGTTTATTCACCACTAACAAGCCTTCATCTTCATAGACCACACGTTGCAACAAACCTTGTGCAACACTGTCACTGACAGGTACATCACCCTCTTGCTTTTGTTCATAGCGAATCGGTGCGACGCGAATCTGATCACCAATTTCCAGACGCGTTTCGGCTTTAATGCGCTTTTTATTCACGCGAACCTGACCTTCTCGCATCAAACGATAAATACGGCTCTTGGGTACGCCTTTTAAACGGGTAAACAGAAAATTATCGACACGCTGTCCTGCTTGATGTTCAGTCACCTCAAACCATGTCACACTTTGCCATTCTTGGTTGGTATTCATACAACTCATTAAACCTTAAAAATACTCGAATATGATTAAAAAAAGATCAAATAGGCTATTCTTTTCACAATAAACTTAAGCTTAGCCCATAGGCAGATGCCACAAGGTTTGATATAGTCAGCGCACGGATACCGCCGTAAGTGAGTAAAATTGTCTACCATTTCAAAATAATGAACGGTAGATCTCAGCTGCAACTCGGAAAGGTCCCAAAAGAATATGCCGCGCCGAAGGCTTATTATATCGGCAAAATTGTAGGCTGTTACGTTAATTTGTACTTTTGCACGTAAAACAGCCTGCCCCAAAAAATATGTCGCTAGTTTAGGCTAGTTATTAAACGTAAACTGAAACACATCAGACAAGTCTCCTGATGTCGCATTCAGGCTTCAGCGTTCGATGTATTGGATTTGTATGCGATGCGCGGATACGACGAACATTCCGTATACCCTGTGTTATCAACACACCCGCCACATACAGTGAAAGTTTGACATCCAATACACCTCCTGAGAGCCAGTGAATCTTCAGGCGATTTTAGTCGATTAAGGATTAAAGCGGTTTTGTATTTTCATATGCATGAATCAAAAACCAGCACTTCAGCTGGTCTTCGTGAGTGCGCGTAAACGCTACGCGATTTCTTCAATTCTGCATCTTGAAAATCACTCCGCAACAGACTTGTCGTTGTGCTTCAACGATTAGGTATTACACCCATGAAACGTATGTTGATCAATGCAACACATGCCGAAGAAGTTCGTGTTGCACTCATCACTGGTCATCGTCTGTACGATTTTGACCTTGAAAACCGTACCCGTGAACAAAAAAAATCAAATATCTATAAAGGTCATGTCACCCGTGTAGAGCCATCACTTGAAGCTGTATTTGTCGAGTATGGCGCAGGGCGTCAAGGCTTTTTATCTATGCGTGAAATTGCACGCAGCTATCTCAACAGTGACCCACGTGAAAACAATAACATTCGCGAACTGATCAGCGAAGGAACTGAACTTTTAGTCCAAGTTGAAAAAGAAGAACGTGGTAACAAGGGTGCTGCGCTGTCTACCTATATTTCACTTGCAGGTCGTTACTTGGTGCTTATGCCAAATAACCCGAAAGGTGGTGGTATCAGCCGTCAAATTTCAGGTTCTGTGCGTGAAGAACTCAAAGAAATGTTAGCATCGCTCAATGTGCCTCGTGGTATGAGCGTAATTGTGCGTACCGCAGGTATTGGGCGTAGCCAAGAAGAATTGCAACTTGACTTGCAACACTTGCTTGACCTTTGGGCGCAAATTCAAAGCACAGCAAATTCTGGCCCATCGCCAATGTTAGTTCATCAGGAAGCGGGGGTTGTTACTCGTGCCATTCGTGATTACTTACGTGATGACGTTGCTGAAATCCTGATTGATAGCGAGCAAGCATTTAACGAAGCCTATAACTTTGTTAAAGCAGTGATGCCTCGTCAACTCGACAAATTAAAAACCTATACACTAAATGAGCCACTGTTTGCACACTTTGGTATCGAAAGCCAAATTCAAACCGCTTATGAACGCGAAGTGAAATTGCCATCTGGCGGTTCGATTGTCATTGACCAAACTGAAGCTTTGGTTTCAATCGACATCAACTCAGCAAAATCAACCCGTGGTCACGATGTTGAAGAAACTGCGCTCAACACCAACGTTGAAGCTGCTGAAGAAATTGCACGTCAATTACGTTTGCGTGATATCGGTGGTTTAGTGGTGATCGACTTCATCGACATGACTAAAGACCGTAACCAGCGTGTGGTTGAAGCGAAACTTCGCGAAGCAACGCAAAGTGACCGTGCGCGTATCCAGTTTGGTCAGCTATCACGTTTTGGTTTAATGGAAATGAGCCGTCAGCGCTTACGTCCATCTCTAGAAGAAGCAACAGGTTATGTCTGCCCACGCTGTCATGGTACAGGCATGGTACGTGACCTTCGTTCTCTTTCTCTTTCTATCATGCGTAAGATCGAAGAAATTGCGCTTCGTGAACGTCATGGTGAAGTTCAAGTTGAAGTTCCTGTTGAAATTGCAGCGTTCTTGCTCAATGAAAAACGCCACAGTCTGGTTTATCTTGAACAAACTTCAAATGTCCGTGTTACCGTGTTGCCTCACCCGCACTTGGAAACACCACATTATGAAATTCAGTACAACCCTGAAGGTTTTGCACCGACCAGCTACGAACGTACAGAAGCAACGCGTTCAAGTGAAAAAGAGCTTGGCTATCAGTCTTCTGAATGGCATTTAGAAGATGAGCATACTGCGCCAGTCGCAACAGCACCTGAAGCAAAACAAAAACGCAATGCTCCTCCTGCTGCAGTAGAACAAGCACCACAGCAAGTTGCTGCACCTGCTCAGAAAAATAATAGTCCATGTGCATGGCTAGAAAATCTGTTTGTTCAAAAACAGGCGCATACAAGTGACCAGTCACGCTCTGCCAATAATGCTGCTGCAGCGATTGAACAGATGGTGAACAATGGCGCTGTCAGCCGTGGTCAGTTTGGTCAAGTACAGAACACTGTTGCAACGCCTGTACCTGAAACTCCAGCAACGGTGAGCAATAATAATGCTTATCTTGCACCATCTTCAGTTGCTGCGCCAAGCAAGCCAGAAAAACGTGAACCTCACGAAAAAGATGAAAAGTCTCAACAACAGCGCAACAATAACAACCATAAAAAACAGCGTAATAAGCACAAAGAACCTCGTGAACAGCAACAACCTGAGCAAAATCAGAATGCTCAAGTTCACGAAGAAGTTGTGCAATTATCGCGTCAAGAAATGCGTGAACTGAAACGCCAACAAAAACGCCAACAACAAGAGCCTAATTTCACTGAGCAAAATCATGCCAATGAAGCTCCTGCTGTGGCACGTCGTGACCGCAATCAACAGCGCCCACAACGTCCAAATCGCCATCGCGATGCATCTGTATTAAATACAGAGCCGACAGTTGTCGTGAACAACACCCCGACTCCTGCTGTCACTGCTAAGCCAGCAGATGTCAAAGTCAATGTTGTTGATGTACCTCGTTCAGAGGAAATGACGACAGCATTACTCGTGAACGTTGAGCAAGCAACACGTGAAATTGTTGCATTGCATAACAGTCCACTCGCTGTTGCCACTGCTCCTGAAGAAGTAGTCGATCAAGTGACTACAACTCCTGAAGTCGTTAAAACAGAAGTAACAGCTGAACAGCCTATTGCTGCTGTTGAAGAAAAAGTGGTGAGCAACGCTGAAGAAAAAACAGCTGAAAATAAACCAGCAGTTCAATCTGAAGTTAAACGTGCGAGCAATGACCCACGTATGCGCCGCCGCCAACAACGCGAAGCCAAAGTATCAACCACACCTGTGGTCAAACTGAGTCCGAGCCAAGTTCCAACATTAGCGCAGTACAATGTGGGTAGCCTCATTCGCCATGTTTATGGTGAAGACTGTACCGTACTCATTGAGCAGTTTGGTTTGGTACAAACCTTCAATCGTGCTTTGATCAAATTCACTGAGCAATATGCTGCCAGTACTGTAGCTGAACAGCCTGCTGACGTTGAAGCTGAGAAAAAGCCTGTGACGCGTGATGTACAGTTGCCAAGCAAAGTCACTGCCGAAGCTGAACCTGCTGAAGTTTTAGCCCTCACCCCGCCAGAAGCACCACAAATACGTGTTGCCAATGATCCTCGCGAACGTCGTCGCTTAGCAAAACAGGCTGCTGAACAGGCGAAAGCCAAGCACCTACAGGAGCAAGCAGAGGAAACCGTGGTCGCAGTAGAAGAAACTAGTCCAGTCGTTGAGGAGTCAACAACTGAAATAGCAGCTCCTATTACTGCAGAAACAATCGTTGAAACAAGCTCAGAGGCAACGTCTCTAGAGTCTGAAGCTGTAGTTACTCCAGTTGCAGAAAGCACTGAAGTCGAGGTGACTGTGACTGAAACAGCATCAGAGATTGTAAATCCTGAAGTTGCAACGCCTATCACTGAAACTGAAAAGGTCAGCTCGCCTGTAGTTGAAGAAACTGCTGCCGAAGTTGAAACTAAAACAGAAGACAGCAGCAAGGCCGCTGCCAAAGACAAAACAGCAGCGCGCCCACCTCGTCGCCCACGTGGACGTCCACCGAAAAAAGCAACACCAAACACCCCTACAGAATAATCCTCTGTAAACAAAAACCGCTTCCTTCGTGAAGCGGTTTTTAGTTTTAAGGCAAATAACTGATTATTTTTCTCTCTTTGTTTAGTATAGGTACGTGATGAAAGCTTCTTCTACAGATACCATCGAATTCAGCGATCTGCTCCAAAAAATTCCATCCGTCTTACCGAAATTACCCCATATTCTCTCAGGCTTAAAACAAGCTTATTTGCGTAGCAGCAAAACCCCGACAGGACTTGCGGTAGCTTTTGAAAAAACAGCTCAATATCATTCTGAACGCCCTGCTTTATTTTTTGAACAACAGCAGATGAGTTATAAAGAACTGAATCAGTGGGCGAACCAGATTGGACACTACTTTCTAGCTCAAGGTGTGCAAAAAGGTGACGTGATTGCCATCATGCTCAGCAATCGTCCTGAATTTTTTGCCTGTGTTTTGGCTCTTGCTAAAATTGGAGCAATTGCAGCTTTACTCAACACAGCGCAATCAGGTCAGGTACTGAGTCATAGCATTCGTCTGGTTCAGCCAAAAGCCCTAATTGTTGGGGCAGAATACGATACTGTCATTCAACCAATTCAGCATGAATTCGATGAAACCATACGTTGTTACTGGTTTGCTGATACTGAAACACGTAAAGAACAAGGTACAGCACCACAAGGTTATTTAAACTTAGCACAATGTATTGATTGCTTTCCCGAATTTAATACCACCACAACCAAGCATGTTTATGCCAAAGATGGGCTATTTTACATTTACACATCGGGTACAACAGGCTTACCTAAAGCGGTGATTTTCAATCATGGGCGCTGGACACTGGCTTACGGCACTTATGGGCATATGCTTAATTTAAATGAACAAGATGTCCTCTATGCCCCATTACCGATGTACCATGCCACAGGTATTGTGGTGTGTTGGTGTGGTGTGATTGCTGGCGGTGCAGCATTGGCAACTCGACGTAAATATTCAACCAGTCAATTTTGGTTAGATGTCCAAAAATTTAATGTATCGGCTTTGGGTTATGTCGGTGAAATCTGTCGCTACCTGCTAGATGCTCCAGCATCATCACAAGACCAGCAGCACCGAGTCAGTAAAATGATTGGTAATGGTCTGCGTCCTAATATTTGGCATGATTTCAAACAGCGTTTTGCCGTTGATGAAATTTTAGAAATGTACGCTTCAAGTGAAGGCAATGTTGGTTTTAGCAATCTGCTCAATTTTGATAATACCGTCGGGCTTTCACCGACCCCTTTTGCCATTGTGCAATATGATCAGGAGAAAAATCGACCGATTCGCAATGATCAAGGCTTTTGCCAGAAGGTCAAAAAAGGTGAAGTGGGATTACTAATTGGTAAGATTACCCGACGTTCACCTTTCGATGGGTATAGTGATGCTGCAAAAAATCAGAGTGCCCTTTTGCAAGATGTTTTTAAACAAGGCGATGCCTATTTTAATAGTGGTGATTTAGTCCGAAATTTAGGCTTTCGCCATGCACAATTTATTGACCGCTTAGGTGATACCTTCCGCTGGAAAGGTGAAAATGTTTCAACGGCAGAAGTTGAAAATGTCTTAATGCAGCAAACTGAGATTGCTGAAGCTGTGGTCTACGGTGTAGAGATTCCTCAAACCAATGGACGGGCAGGAATGGCCAGTATCACACTGGCACAAGGTCTTAGCTTAGAACAGCTTAATCTTGCCGAGCTTTGGAAAAAGCTACAGCAAGCACTGCCTGCTTATGCAGTTCCTGTGTTTTTAAGAATTCAGCAACAGCTTGAAACGACGAGTACCTTTAAATACCCAAAAAACAAGTTAAAGCATCAAGGTTTTGATTTAGAGCAATGCCATGAGCCAATCGTTGTGACCCTGCCTCAGAGTCAGACCTATACCCCACTTACTGCTGAGATTTTTGCCAACATTCAACAGTATCACTATCGTTTTTAATCATTTTTTCGACTTAAAACACTTAATTTGTGGATTTTGTAAGCAGTTAATTCATTTTCTTGCAAAATCCTCTTGCCATCGCCCAAGATCTTGCTACAATACGCACCATCAAGACGATATGGGTCGTTAGCTCAGTTGGTAGAGCAGCGGACTTTTAATCCGTTGGTCCCGCGTTCGAGTCGCGGACGACCCACCATTTATCGAATTGAACCCGTTAGGGGTCGTTAGCTCAGTTGGTAGAGCAGCGGACTTTTAATCCGTTGGTCCCGCGTTCGAGTCGCGGACGACCCACCAAGATTCTAAAAAATCCTCTCTTTTTGAGAGGATTTTTTTTGCCTGTGTAAAAATCAGAATGACATTTCAGATCAATATCATGTCCGTTGAATTAGTTCTGAGCGCGTTCTAAATAGTAGTCATTTAATGTATAAGGATGACCCTGCTCAAAGAAACGATGATTTACAGCAAAATTTCGCTGGCTATCCATCATCAAATTGCCTTTAGCATCAATAAGATAATAAAATTTTAAACCTGTATTAAAATGGACTAATACATATTGCTTTTGCTGTTCACTCACCACTTCCCAATGGTCTTCTTGATAACCTTCCGCCATTCGCGTATCTGCATAAATTTTTCCAAAGCTCTTAATCAAACGAAATACCGAGCCATCATCCATTAGGTTGATAATGTACTCAACTGAGCCCTTTTTCCCTGTTTCACAACGTGCAATCCGATCAATACAGGAAATCGTCACAATATAACGCCCAACCATATGTTTTTCTTGTTGAGTCAACACATGATGAACTTCAGGCTGCTGATTTTGTGCAGGCATGGTGCTTTTACCTGCAACATCCATCAATTTTTGACCATCATTCGTATGACTATGCACTGCTAAACTTGCCGATGCGGCGCTGCCATTTGGTATATTGTCACCTGATGCTGGACTACAAGCACTGAGCAATGCACACCCACAAAGCACAGTTGAGTAACTCATCATTTTTAGATAAGGTAATGGGGGGAGCATTATAAGAACCTTTGGGAGAGTAAAATATGCCGAATGACATCTTTATGTCAGGCATTTTAATCAAAACTATTTTTTGTACAGTAAAAATTTACATAAATTAACGCTTTTTCAGCAGGCTAAGCCTAGAAATTTTTCATTCAAGTCCCATATAAAAAGTAAGACTTTGTTCGCATTATTTGTTAATATCGTGATGCTTATATATAACAGGAGCCTTGCATGAGCAGTTCAGGACTATACCGTTCAAGCCGCCAACAGATGATTGCTGGGGTAATGGGAGGTATTGCTGATCGTTTTGGCTGGAACGCCAACCTTTTGCGTGTCCTCTTTGTTGTTGTTTCTCTTATGAGTGCAGCATTTCCTGGTATTTTGGTCTATCTGATTTTATGGATCATCATTCCTAAGCAAAAAAGAATTTTTAACCCTTCGATGCGCTATCAACACCCGATTCGCACCATCAATGAAGAACGTTATCGCTAAGTTTTAAAGTTTCGCCACGACTTTTCCCCCGAAAGTCGTGGTTTTTTTATGCCTGTTGCATCAGCAATTGTCGCTGTAACGCCGCAATCATATCGGCACGACTAATAATTCCAACTAAGCGTTGCTGCTCAACCACAGCAATATAATTAAATGAACGTTCCACAAAATAAGGAATAAGGTCGTATAACGGTTGTTCAGGCTGAACCGTAACCACTTGGCGCTGCATAATCTGATAGACAAAATCTTGGTGTGGCGCGCGTGGATCAGCAACTGACTGAAACCATTCCACGACTTCATAGAGTGCCAGTGTACCCAATAATTTTCCTGCATCATCAATCACAGGCAAGCTCATCAGATTGACCTGTTTGAATTTGGCAACAGCCTGCTGAATTTCATCTTGAGCATTTAGGGTGATTAAGTCACGACTCATAATATCTCGGCAGGCGTAAATCTGTGGAGAGCGCTGTTGAGCATGGCGCTGTGCCTGTAAAATAATTTCCTCAAGCTGATATTGGCTAATATCGAGTAGCTCGGTTTGATGCGCTAAAACATCTTGAATGTCTTGGGGTTGAATACTGACTTTTTGTTCTGGTGTCGGGTCTTTGCTACGCGGATTAAGCTGTGCAGTGTTTGGGTAACTGCGTCCAATGGCACGATTAAAAATGACTGCCACAGCCAAAAGTAACAATGAATTTAACAAAACAGGATAAGCGATAAATTTAAAGCCCAACTGATGCACTGATGCTCCACCCAAGACTGCGGTCATCGCAACTGCTCCACTCGGGGGATGTAAGGAATCACTGCTCATCATCAAAAAAATCGCCAGTGCAACGGCAATACTAAATGCAAGTGTTACTTCAGGAATATATTGTGTGCACAAAACTCCAATGAATGCGGCAAGCGTATTTCCGACCACAATATTCCACGGCTGTGCCAAAGGGCTAGAAGGGACAGCAAATAACAAGACTGAAGATGCGCCCATTGGGGCAATGTACCATGCATTAAAACCACCTAACACCCACCAGCTAAAAGCGGATGAAATCGCGAGTCCAAATAAGGCACCAAGCGCGCACAACACGCGTTCCCTAACGGGCAACAATTTAAAATTGGGTTTTAAAATGTCTATCGGTAGCGACATCATTCCTGCTCTTTTTACGCTATGGAAAAATATTATACGGTGTGAACCTTAAAGATGTATTTATTTTATAGATTATAAATATCAGAAAACCCTTTGATGAGAAAATGCTGAATCTATATGCAAAATTTATCTCATTCATCATTTCCCTGACGATTGGCAATTTTGCATAGAAGTCTTTGCCACCTACCTACAAAATCCTTATACTTAGGGACAATTTTTCTCATAATTCGTGGATGCTACATGAGTCGCGCCATCTCGCATATTGATACTTTTCAAGGCTTAATTCTTGCCTTACAAAATTACTGGGCCGAGCAAGGCTGTGTTGTTTTGCAACCTTATGACATGGAAGTTGGCGCAGGAACATTCCACACAGCAACCTTCTTACGTGCCTTAGGCCCTGAAACTTGGAACGCGGCTTACGTGCAGCCTTCGCGCCGTCCTAAAGATGGTCGCTACGGTGAAAACCCGAACCGCTTACAGCATTATTACCAGTTCCAAGTGGTCTTGAAGCCAAATCCAGACAACATTCAGCAGTTGTATTTGGACTCACTCAAAGCCATTGGCATTGACACTTTAACCCATGACATTCGCTTTGTAGAAGATAACTGGGAATCTCCAACACTTGGCGCTTGGGGCTTAGGTTGGGAAGTTTGGCTGAATGGTATGGAAGTGACTCAGTTCACTTACTTCCAACAAGTGGGCGGTATCGAATGTTACCCTGTGACAGGTGAAATTACTTACGGTCTTGAACGTCTTGCGATGTATTTGCAAGGGGTTGACTCGGTATATGACTTGGTTTGGACCAAAGGCCCATTTGGCACAGTGACGTATGGCGATGTGTTCCATCAAAACGAAGTGGAACAATCGACTTATAACTTCGAATACGCACCTGTTGAAAAACTATTTGAATTCTTCGATTTTTACGAGTCAGAAGCCAACCGTCTGATTGAAGCTGAGCTGCCATTACCTGCGTATGAGCAAGTGATGAAAGCATCACACACCTTTAACTTGCTGGACGCACGTGGTGCGATTTCGGTGACTGAACGTCAGCGTTATATTTTACGTGTTCGTGGATTGTCACGTGCGATTGCACAAAGTTATGTCCAAGCGCGTGCCAAGTTGGGCTTCCCAATGGCAGAACCGCATTTACGTGATGAAGTCTTGGCACAGTTACAAGCACAAGCCGACGCAGAAGCTGCAAAAACGGAGAACAAATAATGACTCAACATACTGTTTTATTTGAACTCGGCTGTGAAGAACTTCCTCCAAAAAGCTTAAAAACTTTGCGTGATGCCCTACAGGCTGAAACGGTCAAAGGCTTACAGGAAGCAGGTTTGAACTTTGCTTCAATTGAAGCTTATGCCGCACCACGTCGTTTAGCTTTAAAAATTGTCGATGTCGATGGCGCTCAAGCTGACACACAAAAACGCTTTGACGGCCCTGCGGTACAAGCGGCTTATGATGCTGAAGGCAAACCAACCAAAGCGCTTGATGGTTTTATGCGTGGTCAAGGCATTAGCGTGGAACAGGTTTCAACCTTCCAAGCAGGTAAAGTTGAAAAAGTGTGCTATTACAAAGACATTCAAGGTCAAAGCCTCGATGTACTTTTACCGCAAATCTTGCAAACTGCTTTGGATCGCTTACCGATTGCAAAACGCATGCGTTCAGCAGCAAGCCGTACCGAATTTGTTCGCCCTGTAAAATGGGTAGTATTGCTGAAAGATGACCAAGTGATTCCTGCCACGATTCAGGATCACGTTGCGGGTAACTTGAGCTATGGTCACCGTTTCCATGCACCTGAAGCGATCACTTTGGCACATGCGAACGACTACTTGGCGGCTTTGGAAAAAGCCCATGTGATTGCCAACTTTGAACTGCGTCAGGAATTGATTCAGGAGCAAGTGAAAAAACTGGCTGATGAAGTCAATGCAACTGCGATTGTGCCAAGCGATTTGCTAGATGAAGTAACTGCACTGGTAGAATGGCCTGTTGCCCTTCGCGCGACTTTTGAAGAACGCTATTTGGCTGTGCCACAAGAAGCGTTGATTACCACCATGCAGGACAACCAAAAATATTTCTGCTTGGTAAACAGCGAAGGTAAATTACAGCCTTACTTCATTACGGTGTCGAACATCGATTCAAAAGACCCGATTCAAATTATTGAAGGGAATGAAAAAGTAGTTCGTCCACGTTTGAGCGATGCTGAATTCTTCTTCTTGCAAGACCAAAAACAACCGCTTGCTTCTCGTAAAGAAAAATTAGCCAACATGGTATTCCAAGCACAATTGGGTACACTTTGGGACAAGTCAGAGCGTATTGCTAAATTGGCTGTGGCTTTAGCAAGCATGACAGGTGCCAATGCGGCTGATGCTGAAAAAGCAGCATTACTGGCAAAATGCGACTTAACCTCTGAATTGGTCGGTGAATTCCCTGAACTTCAAGGGATTGCAGGCACTTACTATGCTCGCATCGAAGGCGAAAATGATGAAGTTGCCGAAGCCCTTGGCGAACAGTATTTACCAAAATTCGCAGGCGATGTTTTACCAAAAACCAAAACGGGTACAACCATTGCGCTTGCTGACCGTTTAGATACCTTGGTGGGTATTTTTGGTATTGGACAAGCCCCAACAGGTTCAAAAGATCCGTTTGCGCTGCGTCGCTCAGCGATTGGTATTTTACGTCTGATCATTGAAAATGAACTGGATGTGACTATTGAAGAGTTGGTGAACTTGGCACTGCAAGGTTATGGCGAGATTGTCAAAGATCACGACAAGACTTTGGCTGATGCGGTTACTTTCCTTGAAGGTCGTTACCGTGCTAAATACGAAGACCAAGGCGTTGCAGTCGATGTGCTTCAAGCCGTTCAAGCATTATCGCCAAAATCTCCGCTTGATTTTGACAAACGTATCAATGCTGTGAATCACTTCCGCGCACTGCCTGAAGCGGCTGCACTGGCTGCTGCCAACAAACGTGTTGCTAACATTCTTGCCAAAGAAGCAACGCCTGAAGGTACTGTGGATGCCAGCAAATTGGTCGAAGATGCTGAAAAAGCATTGTATGCTGAGCTTCAAGCGGTGAATCCTGTGGTTGAACCATTATTGGCAGCCAAAGATTACACAGAAGCCTTGTCTAAGCTTGCTGCACTTCGTGCGCCAATTGATGCCTTCTTTGAAGGTGTGATGGTGATGGCAGAAGATGCTGAACTGAAAGCCAACCGTTTACGTTTATTGGCGCAGTTGCGTAACTTGTTTACCGCTGTGGCTGATGTGAGTGTGTTGCAGCACTAAAGCCTGATTTGCTTGAAGTTTAAAGAAAACCCTGCTTGAATGAGTGGGGTTTTTTATTAAAAATAAGCGTAATGAAAGAAGAAAAGTTAGTATTAGTTTATAATATTTTAAATATTCAAATGCTAGATATAAATATACTAAAAAGAGCGGTGACTGAAAAATTATTTTGCGATGATACTTTTTCATTTATTATAAAAAATTGGCTTTGTTGCACAAAGATTTCATAACTATATGATTTTAAAAGTTTTGATTGTTTTTTGATCCAAAATTAAATTTATTTAAATCAGATGCTTACATATTTATGCAACAAAGCCGAAAACTTACGAAATTTTTGGGCTGAAAAAGAAAAATTCTCAACTTCGATGATTCAAGATAATATGGACTCAATAAAAATTGAAAATCATTATTTTTTAAATACAGCTTAAATTCACTATTTGTATGCTGTTGTAAGTTTGCTGTATGAATTTCTTCACTTTCCCACCTATTCACCTCATCTCATCCTAAAATAACGAGCATTCACAGGATGAGATCTTGCAATGCATTTAAGCCCAATCAAACTATTTTTATTGAGTAGTTGCCTCGTTGCAGCACCGTCAGTTTTTGCACTTACTACAGACCCATCAACCACTCAAAATGCCCCATTACCCGACAATCCAAGTCTAGGACGTGTGATTTTATACAAAACAGGACAAACCATGCAGCGTATTGGCAACGCCACACAACGCGGTGCAGACAAGGCCTCAGAAAAAATCCAACGTAAATGGGAAAACACCAAAGAGTTCGGCGCTGAAAAATCTCAAGCCGTGCAAGAAAAAGCCAGTGATGTACAACAAGGCGCCGAAAAGAAATGGGAGCAAACCAAAGAAGTAGTGACAGGCAGCCGTAACGATACAACCCCTGTCCCAATTGAGCAAAAATCGCTTAGCCAACCTAGCAGTAATTAATTGACCTGACGCAGAATATTGCCAGAAGCAAAGCCTTCGGCATTTTCAGTCAGTTGCTGCACAATGCGCTGACGGGCTTGGACACTCCCCCATGCTGAATGTGGGGTGATAATCAAATTCGGAATGGTAGAATCAAGCAAGATATTTCCTTGCTTAGGTGGCTCGACAGTCAGAACATCGGTTGCTGCACCTGCCAATTTGCCTTGCTGTAAAGCCTGTGCCAGTGCCATTTCATTGACGATGCCGCCACGTGCTGTATTCACCAAAAATGCGCTCGGCTTCATGAGCGCCAGTTCTTTTTCAGAAATCAGGTCTTTGGTACTGTCATTCAGTGGGCAATGTAACGTCAGCACATCGACCTGTGGTAACAGTTCTTCAAGTGACAAACGTCCCTCATGCTGACGATTTGGCAGATTCCCCACCAAAATCTTCATGCCGAATGCTTGTGCCAAACGAGCAACTTCCTGTCCAAGTTCGCCATAACCCAACACGCCAAGCGTTTTACCTGCCAACTCCACAATCGGGAAATCTAAAAAGCAGAACTGCTCTGCCTGCTGCCAACGCCCCTGCTGCACCGCCTGATTGTATTTCACCACATTGGTTGCCAGTGCCAGCATCAGTGCCAACGCATGCTGTGCCACCGATGCCGTGCCGTACCCTTGACAGTTACACACCACAATGCCCTGCGCTTGTGCAGCTTTTAGATCGACATTATTAGTGCCTGTGGCAGAAATTAAAATCAGTTTGAGTTTTGGCAATTGCTGAATCGTTTCAGCGCTTAACACCACTTTATTCACAATCGCGACTTCAACATTGGTCAGTCGTGTGAGTACCTGATCTGACGAGGTTGCATCATACAATTGCAACTCAGAAAAAGCAGCATTGAGCGGACGAAAGTCCAAGTCGTTCTGATCTAAACTGGCATAATCCAAAAATGCAGCTTTTAACTGGCTCATGTTGTTGTCCTTGATGTTGTTTTGGCGAAATTGACTGCATACATTAAAGCTTGTCTGATCTGCCGATGCAATTGCTCAGTCAGGTGGTGGTAGTCCTGTTCCAAACCCTGCTCTGCCGCCAAATACGGTGCTGCATCATTCCAAGAACCCATGCCACCAAACACCCATGCTTGCTGTGCTGCCAAAAAAAGCTGTTGCTGTAACTCTCGAATACTGTGACTGGTTTGTGCCAAAGTTCCTGCTGCCCGATGAAAAATCTGGGCGAACTGGGTTTCTCCAATGACTTGAGCCAAATGTTCTAACTTGTGCAACACTATTAAAAAATCCTGCCGATTATCTACAGTTGTAAGCACAGGAAATTTTTCTAATTTACAAAGTGACTCATAGTAATCTATATCCCATTGTTGTTCTAAATCATTGAACTGCCAATCTGAGCGCCAAGCACTGAGTGTGCCATCATTAAAACGGGTATAAATCAGTGGGTATTGCCCAAACAAATCCAATCGCATATCTTGAATGTGGCGCCGTCGCAAGCTATCGAACCAATATTGTGTACTCTGTTCAAGCTGCTGCCACGGGACAAGTTGTTTTAAGATCGGACGATGTTCAGGTTGAAAATGTAAACTATGAATATAAGCGATATTGGGTAGACTCATCTGCCCATGAAAATGACCGACCAACTGACAACTGAGTAAAATTTCTGCATGCACAAGACTAAAAAACCGAAATAAAAATCATTTGCGTAATGTATAAAAAGCCATCAATACATCGCAATCTGAATTTGTGCAAAATCAGTAACCATAAAAAAACAGAAAAAACCGAAATCTTTTCTGTTTTTATTTGCTATTCAGCAATTTATGCGAGGATAAATTTTTCTTCGTCCAAAAGTGGCGGTTCAACAAAATAACAAATGCCCAAACTATCGCAGCGCATATTTTGGTCTTTATAGCTCAACACATAATATTCTGGATATTTCTTCACAACGATCGGGCTCATATCCATCGACAAGGCATCATCTTCAGGGAACAGTTTCATGACACGGCGGTCATTCATCGCCACGATATAACGCTCGTTGTTTAGCTCAATCTTGACGATACAGCTTGATTTAATTAGCAGTGGAATCAAATATTTATGATTGAGTCGAATCGCTTCATCTGGATAGCTTTCGATTTTGTTGCTAATGATGTTAAACACCAAATAATTACCATAACAATCTTGCAACTGGTTGGGATTATTGTCTTTTGGCAAATTAACCTTAATGCCCAGTTTTTGTAAATCTTGTTCTGTCACCTGACGGCGACTCAGCATAATACGGGTAATCAACTGTTTTAAGTTAGCATCTAAATACTGGTCATCTAGCTGTAAATCATTGCTGCGTAAAATGCGCCCAAGTGCTGCACTATGACGTGATAACAGATTATTAATCACGGTACGGTAGTAGAATTTACTCTTTTTCTTGACCGTACGCATTTGCTGGTAGAAATAGTTTTTATTCCACGGATGGCGAATAAAGTCATTCAATAAACTTGAACTGGCTAAAACCGAAAGTGCCTCATGCCCTGTAAATGGCAAATGCAAGGTATGCAACTGTGGTAAGACATGTTTGATTTTTAAATAATGTTCACGGTCATTGGCATAGTGCGGGTCATACACCACGATGTATTCACTGTTTGAGCAAACATCCTGCGTGGTAATATGCATATCCTGATGTAAGCTTTCATCAAAAAATTCGGTATAACGACGGTCTTCCACTTCTTGCGGATCAATACTATACTGCGGTACAAATGCAATGATGCGGTTCATTTTCAGCAATTTAGAATATTTAATTGCCGCATATCCCCCCATTGAACCGCCATAACCGACAACCGTTTCAAACTGGTCTAAAATCGGCTGTACGGCACTCATCATGGCTTGCATGCTCGCAGCAGGAAACCATGATTTAATTTTTGGCATCACGCCAATCACGTTATATTCGTATTTTGCCAACGACTTTTCTGCATTAATCGTTAAGCCTTTGGCGCGAGTAATTAAATCCCCAAACGAAAAAATCAGTTCTTTGGAATTTCCTTTTAGAAAAATAACTCGGATTTGTTCGTCTTCAAAAATAATTTGCTTATCCATTCAGGCACCGAAAATAAAAATTGGCAACAGCCAAAATGCAATAAAAAAGAGGGACTGGCGAATGCCTATTGTATAAAGGCAAGAGAGATTAAACAGGGCAAAATATGACATCTTGCCATGCCGCTGTCATATTTCTATAGTTTAAAACCAATAGGCATAATCCCAAAACGGATTTTTCAGAAAAACTATAAAATTCATATATTCGGCTATTTCATAATACAATTCATCTAAATTTAAATGAATTAATTAAGCTGTCACAATGCTGCGCTTGAATATTCGCATTATTCCAATGAGGGGGAATTGGACAATGCAATATGTCAAAACCACAGCAGGTCATGACGCTTTACAACAACGCTCTAAATTGCTTTCTGCCAAACAGCGCCAATTGCTGTTTATTATTGGAACGGAAGCATTTGATAAATTGCCTGAAATGAATCAAAGACGCCTATTACAGCCTGAACTGATTGATGGGCTATTGGCGCTCGGTTTTATTGAAGATCAGACAGCCGAAACCGAAACCGAAACCGAAACCGAAACCGAAACCGAAACCGAAACCGTTGCGCCAGTATCCCCGACTGTCAATGTACTCTCACACGTACTAGAACGCTATGCGAAACCGCAAGCCGCGCCTACACTGGCAGAGGAAATCGCTCAAGAACAAAAAGAAGCCGATTTTAAGCTCGATACCACACCCCCACCTAGCCTAGATTTGGCACTGAACTTACCAACCATGAAAAATATGATGATGGAAACCTTGCAACAATACTGTGGTTTATTGGCAAAAGGACTGATTGAGCGTATCCGTCAGTGTCAAACTGCAGATGAACTTAAACGCTGCCATATGGCATGGGTCACACTGCTACAAGAAACACGTTTACCTGCAAAACAATTGCACAGTCAAATGAAGCAACTCCAAAAATTTTATCATTTGCCAGAATCTGTACACAGCAATCATTGAGCAATCCACTGAAGTCACTTAAAGTTAAATGAAACTAAAAAGACCGAGGTGATGTCATGTGGAAAACGCTAAAGTGGGCAAGTGTACTTGGCTGTGGACTATCATTACACGCCTGTATTATTGTCCCCGAACAAACCCGACAGATTGAATCGACCACGCGTGTTTTTGTGGATTCGAATGCAAGTCACACCCAAGTTGAAATCAGTCGGCCACAGGTAATTATTCTGCAACAGCCTCGCGGTGATTATCATCCACAACCACCACAATACCACGTTCCACCCAACTGTCACTTACAAGCCAATGGACGGTCTATGCCGCCCATTCCTGTTGTTTGTGATTAAAATTCCTCATACACCGCAGGGTCTTGATTTTTCAAACGACCATTGCTGCGCGTCAAGGCGTTGATCTGCTGCATTTGCTCATCACTGAGTTCAAACTGAAAAATTGCTTTATTGGCGAGCTGATTTTGGCCACTGGTCGCTTTAGGAATTGGGATCACACCAAGTTGAATCTGCCATTTCAAAATAATCTGTGCGACTGATTTTCCAAGTTGCTCAGCAATTTGCTGTAATACAGGCTCCTGAAAGACATCACGCGCCCGTCCCAACGGACTCCATGCCATCGTTAAGATACCATGCTGCTGATGATATGCCCGTTGCTCTGCTTGGTTAAAATATGGGTGTAATTCAATTTGGTTAATCACAGGCATGACACCTGTTTCTTTCTTTAAAACTTCAAGATGTTCAGGCAAGAAGTTGCTTACTCCAATTGATTTAATTTGTCCTTTTTTCTGCGCATCAATCAAAGCCTGCCATGCTTCAACATATAAACCCTGTTTCGGGTTTGGCCAGTGGATCAGATATAAATCGAAATAATTCAGTTGGGCACGATAAAGAGATTCCTCAATTGTGACCACAGCCTTTTCATAATGATGATGGCGCCCTGGCAACTTAGAGGTAATAAACAATTCATCGCGCTCTAGCTTTGATAAACGAATAGCCTGTCCAACGGCACCTTCGTTTTCATAGTTAAATGCGGAATCTAACATACGATAACCATGCCCTAAAGCACGTTGCATGACCTCTACACCTGCATGTCCATTGAGGCTATAAGTGCCAAAGCCGAGTGCAGGAATGTGTTGACCATCGTGTAGTTTTAGATTTGGAATTTGTACAAATTGATTCATGTGTCATTTTCCCTCTGGTGCTGCTTATTATTCAGATTGAAATTTTCCAGACAAATTGCTGGTCAACATGCTCAGACATTATGGCGCAGTCGCTTGTCGAGCACAGGCTAAATTGTATAAATAATGCTATTTCCCTGCTGAAATTCAGAGAAATTCCTATAATAAAAGCAAATAAATTCAAGGAATGAGATTATGTCAACAATACACCCAACCGCAGCACAAGGCTTTGGCTCTGGTGCTGAACTTTATCAACAGACCCGTCCAAGTTATCCGCTACAAATCATCTCATGGCTGCGTAATGAACTTGAGCTGACGCATCAATCGGAAGTGATTGATCTTGCTGCAGGTACAGGAAAATTTACCCAATATCTAAAACAGGTTACGCCACATATTGTGGCGGTTGAACCAATCGCAGAAATGCAGCAACAACTGCATGCCACCCAACCTGAAATTACGATACTCAGCGCTCACAGTGATCATATTCCATTAGAATCGGCTCATTATGATGCTGTTTTAGCAGCTCAAGCCTTTCACTGGTTTTCCAATCATGAAACCCTTGCCGAAGTCTATCGCTTACTCAAGCCACAAGGGCATTTTGGATTGATTTGGAATCAACGTGATACCACTGTGCCTTGGGTCAAGGCGATTGCCGATATTTTATTGCCACTCGAAGCAGACACTCCACGCTATCATAGTGGTGATTGGAAAAAAGTTTTTAAAAATCAAACATGGTTTAAACTAGGAAGTGAACAGCATTTTATTCACCAACATCATGGCACAGTCGAACAGGTCGTGAGTAAGCGTTTGCTTTCAACCAGTTTTATTGCCATGATGCCTGCTGAAAAACAGCAGCAACTCAAGCAACAGTTTGAACAGGTGGTGTTTGAGCATTTAGGCAAACGCCCAAATGATGAAATTGATTTTCCATATATTACGTATGCTTATGACTTTATCAAAACACAATAAAGTCGATTGCTAACTTAGGTGACATGTCATGTTTTTTTCTTGTCGTGATTGGATGCTGTCCTGCCTTGTGCTAGGCAGCTTGGGGCTAGCAGGTTGCCACAAAACTCCAGAACAGCCTGCGACCGAACAAACGTCTTCGGCATCTACAGCAAGCCATCCCGTTGCTCAACGACCAGCCCATATTCGTGAGTTTGCAGCAACAGCCAATGATGCACATGATATTCAACAGTTAGAAAATTTTACTCGTAATTTTCATGACATGTCACAGGAGATGCGTACTGAGCTTGAACAACTCAAAAAGAACCATCAGCTCAGTCAAGAATTTGTGATGCAACGTAAGCATGATCAAGTGCATTCCGCACTCAACATGCTCAAAGATCTGGATTTAAAAACAGAACAAGGGCGTTATATCCAAGGCATGATGTCTGCTTACTGGGACAGTCAGCGTGAACCGCAAAAGCAGACACCTGCTGATCAATCCACACTGATCCAAGCGGCTCAACAGCTTGAATACTGGAAAGCACATACTGAATCAGCCACAGCACCATAAAATCAACGCGGGACTATTCCGCAATCTGAGCGTTATAACGCCTTGCGTTCAATCCACTGAATCGACTTGACACGAAACAGTTCACATCCTCCTTCGCCAACATCGGTATTGGTGAGAGAGGATCGCCAGACCAAGTCACGGTCTTTGATTTCAACCAATTCACCTTGCAAACGTACCAAATCCCCACGGCGAACCTGTTTTATTTGCTGAGCAATGTTTGGTGTAGCAGGTACAATGTGCATATTGGAAACCATTTGCATGGCTTTTTGTGGAGAAACAGGCAAGGTTTTCATTTTCCAATTCAGAAAGCGGTCATACTGCCGAACCGTAATTTGACGTGCAAAATAGGGGTCAGCAAACATGCCCCAACTTACAGCATAGTCAATTGGCGAGAACTTCGCCTGTTCGTCATGCGTATAGCTTTTGGTACTTAAAATGCGAAAGTCGCCTTGGAAACTTTTTAGGGTTGAAATGGATTGCCCTTGAGCGGTCGGTACTAGACCATTGGCAATGTTATATTCTGCACCTGAGTTTGAGGCAAAACTGTGGCTTGCAAGCACTAGCAATCCAATACCACATGCCCAATGCTTTAAAACTGGCATGCTGATTCCTCATCTAAACATTGATTTGATCTTTTAAATTTTAAAAGCTCAATGCTCAGCAAATACAGCGAAAAGCGTAACCATAAGCGCTAAAAACGTAGGAATTTTGTCATCTAGTCTTCAAATTCAATCCGAATGGTTTCAAAGCGAATACGCCCTTTCTTCACCGCTTCAGCAATCGCTTGTTGCCCTTTGGTCAAACGGGCATTCCCACTTTTAATATCAATCAGCACCACTTCGATGTGATCGGCTCGTCCTGCGCCATCTCGAAAAGCGTTATAGCCATTGAAAACGACATAATCGACTGGATCTCCCAAAAATTTGGCATCACTTGGCAAATATTCAAATTCGGGAAAGATCGGTGCAAACTGCTCTGCCATTTTACCTTTGAGAATTGCCCGACTGCTGTTCACGCTGCGTGACTGAACTTGGCGCAATTCTTTTTGATGTTGACGTTTTAATTCAGAAATTTGGGCTTCATATTCGGCTTGAATTTTACCATTTCGTAAATTGGACAACAGCGCATAGGTCAAGATTATGCCTATACCCAAACCTATCGCCATGGCAATCCAAATCGACATCTGTCATTTCCTTCTGAATAAAGTCAAGCATTTAAACAGGCTTAAGACTTTTTGTCATGTCATAAGCGCAGCCTGAGAAAAAGTGCTAAAGTAATCCAGCCTATATTTCTTCTATAATTGACATGAAAACTATATTAATTGCCAACCAGAAAGGTGGATGCGGAAAAACCAATACAGCAATTACTTTGGCAAGCGCCCTTGCCGTAAAAAACTATCGTGTCGCACTGGCAGATGCCGACAATCAAAAATCAAGCTTACAATGGCTCAAACAACGCCCAAGCAATGCAGCACACATTCAATCTTTAGACTGGCGCAATGAAAAATCAATTGGCGATGCACCTAAAAACCTAGACTATCTGATTATTGATGCACCTGGTGCACTTTCAGGTGAACATGCTGAACATCTGATCAGCGAAAGTCATGCCATTATTACCCCTCTACAACCCTCCTTTTTTGACATCGACAGTACACGCCGCTTTCTGAAACATTTACAAGAAATTAAACGCGTCCGTAAAGGTAAGGTCGAGTTATTGCTCGTGGCAAATCGCGTGAAAGCCAACAGTGCCAGCTCACGGGACATTCAAGAATTTTTTGGAAAAATCGAACAACAACCAATTGCATGGATTTCTGAACGGAGTGCTTATGGACAACTGGCTGTACAAGGCTTAAGTATTTTTGATAAACAGCAAAAGACCTATGTGAGTATTCAGAAACAATGGCAACCGCTACTCAATGCCATTATTGATGATCCAACCGCATGGTTTTAAATGGCAGACAGATCAATTTGCCGCCATGGGTTTTTCAGTTAATATACCTATATTAAAAAAACCTTAATTTTGAGATACGCGTGCAAAAATCTGCCCCTGTTTTGCTACATCGGATTTTGTTGTTTGGATTGTTTTTCGTCCTGCTTTACTTAAGCTTCAGTGTCCTTAAATATTTTATTGTGCCTGTGGTTTGGGCAATTATTATTGCCTACATGACATGGCCGATTTATCGTTGGGTATTGGTGAAATGCGGAGAAAACCGCCAAACACTGAGCGCGACCTTAATGTTATTTCTCATTATTTTGGTCATCGGCATTCCATTGATTTTTGCTATCTTTATTTTGCAACATGAAGGTCGCCAGTTATTTTTTGAACTGCAAAAACAGCTATTTTCTGGGCACTTTAGCTTACCCCAACTGATTACCGACCTGCCTGTCATTGGTAAAGATATACAGCGTAGCTTAAATGAACTGAATAATAATCCACATGCCATCACACAAAATATTATGTTTTGGCTACAGAACCATCTCAACTATGGACGCTTTGTCCTGAGTGAAATTAGCCGTAATCTTGTCAAATTATTTTTTGCTTTATTTTCATTGTTCTTTTTCTATCGGGATGGTTTGAGCCTCTTAGAACAAGTCAAAACGGCACTGGAAAAAGTCATTGGTCCTCGTGTCCACCATTATTTAGACACGATTTCTGAAACCACACGTGCTGTCGTATATGGCATTGGTTTAACCGCAATCGCCCAAGCGGTATTGGCAGGTTTAAGCTACTTTGTTGCAGGTGTACCGAACCCAATGGTGCTCACCATCATTACTTTTGTACTGGCACTCATTCCTTTTGGGACGCCACTGTCTTATACAGCCGTCAGTTTATGGTTGATTTCACAAGGGCAAGTATTTGAATCAATTGGTGTTTTTATTTGGGGTGTGTGTATTGTCAGCACCTCCGATAACGTCATTCGTCCTTTGGTCATTTCAGGGGCAACCAAAATCCCGTTTTTATTGATCATGTTTGGGGTATTGGGCGGCATTGCCAGCTTTGGCTTGGTGGGTCTATTTATTGGACCTGTCATCTTGGCGATTTTACTGGCGATTTGGCGAGAATGGATTCATGAACAGAATGAGCTTACAGCGGAAGATTAAAACCTACAAATTCATACATGTCATAACGGATGAATAACAATTCATCCATTTGAATTTGCTTGAATAAAAGACGCAAAAATAAAATACGAAAAAAAGGATAATCATTATGCGTCATTTTATTCAGCTTAGCTGCTTATGCTTACTCGGTTCAGGCTTCATGATAGGTTGCCAGTCCCTATATTCTCAGCATTCATATCAAAAGAAAGTCAAAATCCATGCTGTTTCGACTCAAGGTATTAGTCAAAAAATAGGGACTGTCCGTTTAGAAGATTCAGCACAAGGTTTAGTGATCACGGTTCATTTATCTAAACTGCCTTCGGGGGAACATGGCTTTCATATCCATGAAAATGGCTCATGCCAAGCTGCTGAACGAAATGGCAAACTCGGTGCTGCTTATGCTGCAGGCAATCATTTTAATCCTGATCATGCCAAATATCATGGTACAGCACTAACAGGGCATTTAGGTGACTTGCCCGCGTTACAAGTCGACTCCAATGGTAATGTCAATCAAAGCATCATTGCGCCTCGACTCAAGCTCAGTGACGTTCAAGGGCTTGCGATTATTGTCAATGCAGGTGAAGACAACTATGCGGATACAGCAATCCTCTCAAGTCGGGGGAGCGAGCATATTGCTTGCGGTATTATTCAATAAAGTGCTTGGGCAATTGACAGTCGAATAAAAAAAGTTCAGTCTAAACTTCGACATAATCACCTAAAAATCAATGACGTGAATAGCTTCTATACCCTGCTTCAGCGTTACCAAAGCAATGCATTGATCATGTATTGCTTGCAAATGTGTATTGTGCTTACCGGTACGACACTTGGTTTATATTATTTGCACTTGGGACAATTTATTGTCCCTGTGACCCTTGGCACCATTGCCGCAGCATTAACCGATTTCGATGACCGACTCACCATTCGTCTGCGTAATCTGCTCTATGTCTGTATTCTGTTTTTTACGACCAGTACCATTTTAGAATTACTGCATCCGTATCCCCTATTATTTATCAGTTACTTATCTTTATCGAGTGCAGGTTTTATCTTGCTCGGTGGCTTAGGGCAACGCTACGCCAGTATTTCCTTTGGGACGGTATTACTCTCGATTTATACCATGTTTGGCTTGGGCGAGCCTCATGTCTGGTACTGGCAGCCTAGCTGTTTTGTATTGGGAGCCATGTGGTATGGCTGTGCTGCCATTGTGTTTTATCTACTCAAACCCACACTAGTGGTACAGGATTATCTCTCGACCAGTTTTCAGCAAATTGCCAAACTTCTACAACTCAAGTCCAAACTGTTCGACCCCGATCACCAGCATTTGGTCGAACAATTACTCTTTGATTTATCTGTACAAAACTCAGCAGTCGTGCAAAGCCTGAATCAGACCAAAGCCGCTTTACTGACCCGTTTAAAGGCCTCCCGTGCCAATAAAAACACCATTTACTGGCTACATTTGTACTTTCTCGCACAGGATATTCACGAACAGGCGACCTCGAATTATTTGCATTATGAACACATCCAAGCCAATTTTAGTCGTAGTGATCTGATCTTTCGTATTCAGAAAAATATTCGGATGAATGCACTGGCATGTGAGCAAATTTCCCAGTGTGTTCTCAGTCGACAACCTTATGTGGTCAATTCTGAACATAGTTTAGCGCTTCAACAGTTAGAGCAATCCATGCATGACTGGGTACAACTCAATCCAAGTAATGTTGAAGTTAAAAATTTACAGCTCATTTTAAACAATCTGCACAATCTGCATCAGCAACTTTTAGCACTGAATCATTTGCCTGAACAGACTACAACGCTAGATGATCATCTTAATCTTTTGGATGATGATATTCAGGACTGGCATGATTTACGGCTCAAACTCAAACAGCATTTAAGTCCACAGTCTGCACTATTTCGCCATGCTGTACGGATTGCAGTCGTGTTTGTGGTGGGTTATGCCATTTCCCTCCTGCCATTTGCACGCAATGGCTACTGGATTTTACTGACCAGTTTATTTGTCTGTCAGATCAGTTACTTTGCCACCAAGTCGCGTCTGAAAATGCGTACTTTAGGCACACTCTCTGGGGTACTGTGTGGTATTCCGATTTTATATTTTGTGCCGAGTGTTGAAGGGCAATTGTTGCTGACGGTGATTTGTGGAGTGTTGTTCTTTTATCTTCGGGTCAAAAAATATTCGATGGCAACCCTCATGGCAACCCTGATGGTGTTATTGATTTTTAACATTAAAGGTGCGGGCTATGAAATTATCTTACCTCGTATTATTGATACACTACTTGGCTGTGCCATCGCTTGGCTAGCAGTGAGTTTTATCTGGCCAGACTGGAATTTTAGAAATATTTCCAACAACATTAAAAACTCAACTCAAGCGACACTGGCATATCTCGATGCAGTCATGACACAGTACCAATATGGTAAGCAAAATGATTTGAGTTATCGTGAAGCACGGCGCTTTGCGCATAACAAGCAAATTGAACTGTCTGCCATGATTTCGAGTCTTAGCGCAGAGCCGCATCCGAACCCGACTTTGATTCATCATGCTTTCCGCTATTTGGTCTATAGCCACAGTCAGCTCAGCTATATTGCTGCGTTAGGCAGCCATCGTGAACAGGTGCAAGACCCTGACATTTTGCAATTAATGCAATGGTGTCAACAGACCTTAAATGCTGTTTTACTGCAACAGCAGCCCTTGCCTGACACTGAAATCCAAGTAAAATTGCGAGAGATTAAAACACTTAACCAACAGGCAGATGTTTCTGATCATTTATTACTGATCTTAAAACAGATCAGCTTGTTATTAGAAACCTTGCCTGAACTGCTTCATCTCAGACAGCAGTTATTAATACAAGAAATTAAGTAAAATCAGCCCGAGCCACTGCTCGGGTGATTCATAGCCAAAATTTAAAATGAACCCGATTGCTGACGCTGTTGCATCAAACTTTTCAAGATTTTTCGTGGAAAGGTAAACCATAACCCAAGCAGTAACAGACAACTCCCAGAAAACGCAATCAGATGAACCTGCGTGTACAGCCAACGTACCGCTTCAATCACCACAAAAAAACTCAGCATCAACAACATCGACACGGCTGCGGCAACAGTGCCTTTTGATACGTCAGAGGACATCAGCGCAAAACGATACATCACAGAAAAACAGATGCCTTCGCCAAAACTGATGAGGGTCATCCCAATCAAAAGCAACGCCAAAGCATAGTGTGGCAAAAATACGGCTGCCAATAGACAAAAAGCACCGCCCAGCATAATCGGAACACCGATAAAAATAGTTCGCCCTAAAGCAAAACGGTCAATAATGCGAATCAGCAACATATTACCCACAATCAGTCCCATAAATACAGGGAATTGCGACAAGCCATAAGCAAAACTACTCAGTTTGAGTTCTTCAACCAACATCACAGGTGATAAAGCAATCCACAGCATTAGCGGCATATTGACCAAAGGCAATGCCAAACTCAAACCCAAGAACTGCGGATTACGATAGACCCGCTTAAAATCGTCCAGTAAATAGATAAAGGGTTGGCGGCTTACACTCTGCTGCTGCCGTGGCATTTGACTATTTAGACCAAACCAACTCAGCCCCGCCAACATCGCAATCGCAACAAAACCCCAGTGCCACGACACATAATCAATGAGAAATGCGCCAAGTACAGGCCCAAGTAATGGCGCAAGCAAGGAAATATTTGCCATCAGTGCCATGACTTTAATTGCATCACGTTCAGCAAAACTTTCTTGAATCGCAGCATAACCCACCGCTGAAATCACGGTCAGTCCAATGCCTTGTAAGAAACGCATGGCTAAAAACTGCTGTATGTTTTGGGTCAGTAAAATCAACAGGCAGCACAGCGCAAAAAATAGCACGCCTGCCAGTAGTACTCGCCTACGTCCCAATCGGTCGGACAGTGGTCCAAGTAACCAAGCCACACTCGCCCCACCAAGTAGGTAAAACGACATTGAAGACGGTGCCCATGTTGCACTGACAGAAAATTCTTGGGTAATTGCCAACATGGCAGGTTGAATCAGGTCATTACCCATATATACGGCAAATTCAAAGAGAACCAGTGCCAGTGGAAACATCAGCGTTGAACGATTCAATGTTTTTGGAGTCGGTTGCATGGTTTCTTCTTCAATAATCTGTCATGCCGAACTGTCAACCAGTCGACTTATGTCATGAAATAATAATCAACAAAGAATGCACTATATTTACAACGTGCTCAAAATCAGATGATAAAAATATAGAGTGTTATAGCGCACACCATAACATTTTTTGACTAGATGGTCGAGAAAGATCAAATTGTGGCAAGGCAAAACTTGCCACAGGCTCAGTTAAATCAGCCATAAAAATGCTGTTTTAAGTGTTGGCTATAATCGGTTAAATACTGATCTAGTTGCTCACGCCGATTGGCTTTTGGCATGCTTTGCGCTGCCAATTGTGCTTGCTTAAACTCTAACTGCTTTAAAATTTCTGTTTGCTCATCCTGCGAAAGCACGGCTTTTTCTTTCTGTTGTTTTTTGATCTCTAAGTAATTTTCCGCCCACACGCGTAGCGGATCATTTGGATCAATTTGGGCAAACAAATCGGTGATCAGCAATGCAGGCATACTTTCCTGTAGTGCCAGTTCAGCCGACAATAACCCACGAATCGAGTAAAACACTTTTTTATAGGTAAAATTATCGGCAACTTGCATGACTTTCATGCCATTTTCAGCCAAAGATAAATAGTGATAATACAAGGCACTGTAGTCAATTCGTTCTAGCAATCCTTGTTTAAAGCTGTTCCATTCAGGCACAACATTGAGATATTCGATATGTGCCCTTACCCACTCCAAAACAGTTGGGTTACTTTTTGCCAAAAGCTCGAACATTTTATCGAGGTCATAGGACACAAAATCAAAATCACCATCCATAATTTCGATCAAATCTCGATGTTTCTTATAATCAAAATATTGAGCTTTGCTAGGTAAATGAAAACCACGAACATCATAATCGCTGTCAGGGCTTGCCATGCCCCATAAGCGGCTACCACTCTCAATATAAAACAGCGGAATATCTTGGCATTGTTCAAAAAGTTGTTGGATATTTTTTTCGATGTTCATGTTATGACTCGTTTTTTGCTAGTTCTACGGGCTGAATTTGATTCAGTTGTGCAACATCAGGATTCGGTTTAAATATAAGCCAACCTTGTTTCATCCAATGTTCGACTTTTTCCTTCTTCAAAATATGTAAAAGATTGGCTAATAGGGAAAACTTTGCTGTGTGATTAAAATAAAAAACTATAACCCGAACATATTGATCTTCATCTTGATTAAATGAAAAAATCTCTTGAATATAGTCTTCATCTGAAACATCTAATGAATGTCCCCAGATATTTATCTGGATTATTTCCCCTTCCCTCATACTACTAGGATTAACTAAATTATCAAATTCTTCATTATGATTTAGAAAGCCATAATTTGTGTTTTTCATTAATTTCTGATGATATTTAGTAAAACCATAAGCCTTGATTTTCTTTAATGTTTTCCCCTTTAGTTCAGATACTCCAAGCACCATATTTTGCTTTTCACCTGATTTTCCATGTAAAAAATCAATTTTCGTAGCTTGATTATAAAAATCCAAATATGTTTGGGTATAGTTAAATGAGTAAATCTGATCAATTTTGTTCAAGTCATATTGATCTGATTTTAATGGCTGAAAAGCACTTTTTGGCTTAAGTTTTTTAACTACTTCCTCAAGATAGAAATTAAATAATTCAATAAAATCTTCTAGTTGATCATTTAAGTAACTTAAGAATGATTCTGCATTAAAGCCATTTTCGATATTTCCACCATGATAATAAACATTATTTAGTGATAAAGGATGAATTGCTTTTTTATATGAAATTAAATTAAAAAACTTTAGAACCCTTAAATCACTATTTCTAATATTAAAACCATCTTTATTTACATTATTCAAATATTTATTAATTACTTTAGGATTATTAAAAGAGCTAATTTCAGTAATAAAACGTGCCAATATCATTAGGACATCTTCAATTTTAGTTTCAAAATCAATCCAAGTCTTAATTTCCTCAACATGATTTTTGAAATATTGATACCAACAATTCAGTTCTAAACGATACTGCAACTTCAAAACATTTTGATAAGATAATTCAATTTGATCTGTTAGATAAAATTCTTTCGTTTTTTCAATAAATTTAGGGTCACGTGTTTTAGAAAATAATTCATCAAAATTCATTTGATATTTAGCGTTATTAGCATCTTCCCTTTTGGCAAAAATTTTATCTATTTCTGTCATCCATTCATCTACTGTATGAATCGATAAATCTGTTACTTTTTCACCTGTATTCTTTTGTTCAATAGCCCCCATCACATCCATAAAATGATCGTATTTTGTTGGTAAGTAATGCGACAAATCAAAGCCATTGCCCACAATTAAAATATTCATTGTTATCTATTCTCAATATAAAAAAAGCGCATCTTTCGATACGCTTTTAGCAGAATTTTTTCTATTCAATCAAGTCTTAAAGATCAAATAATTTGCCTGGGTTCATTAAACCATTCGGGTCAAATACTTTCTTCAAAGCTTTCATATATTCGATTTCTTCAGCAGAACGGCTGTATTGTAAATATGGCTTTTTGGTCATCCCCACGCCATGTTCAGCCGAAATTGAACCATTGTATTTTTTCACGGTATCGAACACATATTTGTTCACCACCTGACATTTGGCAAAGAATTCATCTTTGCTCAAATCCGCAGGTTTTAAGATGTTCAAGTGCAAGTTCCCGTCACCAATATGACCAAACCAGCAGATTTCAAAATCTGGGTAATTTTCAGTCACAATCGCATCAATTTCTTTAATAAATGCAGGGACATGAGTAATTAACACTGAAATATCGTTTTTGTATGGAATAAACGGCGCAATCGACTCCGAAATATCTTCACGTAAACGCCATAAGCTGTGGACTTGATCTAGGCTTTGGCTCATCACACCGTCAAGCACCCAGCCTTGTTCCATGCAGTGCTCAAAGATTTCCATGGCTTTTTCCATGATTGGCTCGTATGGCGCTTCAAACTCAAGCAACACATAGAATGGACATGGCGTTTCAAATGGACGTTGTACATGACCATTGTCTAAAACTTTTTGCATCGCAAGTTCACCAAAGAACTCAAATGCAGTCAGGTCAATCTTGCTTTGGAATGCATGTAACAATGGCATGATGGCATCGAAGTCAGGGACACCGAGTACCATGACTTGCAAGTCTTGTGGCTGACGCTCAAGTTTGATTTCAGCTTCCGTCACCAAGCCCAAAGTCCCTTCACCACCAATAAACAAATGCTGAAGCGCATAACCTGTTGCGTTTTTGATCATGCCTTTGTTGAGGTGCAGAATATCGCCTTTACCCGTCACAACAGTCAGACCCAACACCCAGTTACGGGTCATGCCGTATTTAATCACTTTAATACCGCCAGCATTGGTGCCGATGTTCCCGCCAATCTGACTTGACCCTGACGATGCGAAATCGACTGGATAATACATGCCTTGTTCTTCTGCATAGTTTTGCAGTTGTTCTGTCACTACGCCTGCTTGTACACGAACCATGCGATCTGCGGGGAAAAATTCCAGAATCTGGTTCATCTTGTCCATGCTCACCACGATTTCACCGTTGGCTGCAACTGCACCCGCTGACAAACCTGTACGACCACCCGATGGTGTAATTGCGACATTGAACTGATTCGCAAGTTGAACAATGGCCTGAACTTGTTCGGTACTCGATGGAAATACCACGACAGAAGGATTTGGGTCAAAGTGCTTAGTATGGTCTTTACCCCAATTTTCTAAGCTATCGGCATCAGTTTTGATGCGATTTTCACCTACAATGGCCGTCAGTTGAGTCAGTAAGTCAGGTGATAAAGCGACAGAAGCATTCATCGTGTACACGCCTAGCAAGAAATAAACAAGTTGTTGCTCACTATGTTATCATATTGCGACCAAATTTGGCCTTATGTAGCGGAGCGGTAATGAGCCAACATCTATCACTACCTAAAGATAAAATTCGTTTCTTATTGTTAGAAGGTGTGCATCAAAATGCCATCGACACTTTAAATGCTGCGGGTTATACCAACATCGACTATCGTAAAACTGCGCTTGAAGGCGAAGCTTTAAAAGAAGCTGTTCAAGATGCACACTTTATTGGTATTCGTTCTCGTACACAATTGACTGAAGAAGTGTTTGCAGCAGCAAACAAATTGATCGCAGTCGGTTGCTTCTGTATCGGAACAAACCAAGTCGACCTTAAAGCGGCAATGAGTCGTGGTATTCCAGTATTTAACGCACCATATTCAAATACACGTTCGGTTGCTGAACTTGTTCTTGCAGAAACTATTCTGTTACTTCGTGGCGTGCCAGAGAAATCTGCAAGCTGTCACCGTGGTGGCTGGAACAAATCTGCGAATGGTTCTTTCGAAACTCGTGGAAAAACTTTAGGTATTGTTGGTTACGGTTCAATTGGTTCGCAACTTTCTGTACTTGCAGAAAGCATGGGTATGCACGTGATCTATTACGATGCAGTCACTAAGCTTCCAATGGGTAATGCACGTCAAGTTGGTTCTTTAGACGAATTGCTTGAAACTGCTGACGTGGTGACACTTCATGTTCCAGACGTTCCATCTACACGCAACTTCTTCGGTAAAGCTCAATTTGCCAAAATGAAAGAAGGTGCAATCTTCCTGAACGCTGCACGTGGTACATGTGTGGTGATTGAAGATTTGGCAGATTCGATCAAAGCAGGTCACATTGCAGGTGCTGCGGTTGACGTGTTCCCGAAAGAGCCTAAAGCCAATGGTGAAGAATTTGTTTCTCCACTTCGTGGTTTAGACAATGTGATCTTAACACCACATGTGGGTGGTTCAACCATGGAAGCGCAAGCCAACATCGGTTTAGAAGTGGCTGAGAAATTTGTGGCTTACTCTGACAAAGGTATGACGCTTTCTGCGGTGAACTTCCCAGAAATCGCATTGCCAATGACTGAAGGTAAACACCGTTTACTTCACATCCACAAAAACATTCCGGGTGTATTGTCAAAAATCAACAACTTGTTTGCTGAGCAAGGCATCAACATTTCTGGTCAGACTTTAATGACTAAAGGCGATGTTGGTTACTTGGTGATGGATGTTGACGCGTCTGCATCTCACGAAGCACTCGAGATGCTGAATCATGTTGATGGTACAATCCGCGTTCGCGTATTGTTCTAAGCTTCAACACCCCAAAAGCCGCAGCCCTGTGTTGTGGCTTTTTTTATTTTTAATTTTTTATCAATTAGTTAAATTATTCCAACATGGGCTTTTTAAAAAATAATACGACGGTTCAATCCATTGCCCTACTTATGGTTGCCATTGTCAGTGTACAAACCAGTGCTTCACTGGCGAAAACCTTATTTGCAACATTTCCCGTACTCAGTATCTCCGCGCTCAGACTGCTGTTCGGGTTTATGTTGCTGGCAATCTTTTTTAAAATTTGGCGGGTCGCATGGCAGCAAATTCGCTGGGCATCGATTATCGGTTATGGCTTGGCTTTAGCAGGCATGAATGCCCTGTTTTACTTGTCCCTGCATCGCTTGCCTTTAGGAATTGCCGTTTCCTTTGAATTTATTGGCCCGCTGAGTGTGGCTTTACTGCATGCCAAGCATCGTTACGATCTAGTTTGGGTCGGTTTAGCAATTTTAGGTCTAGTCTTGCTTTTTCCGTGGAGTCAGACAGGTCAGGCACTTGACCCTGTAGGAATTGTCTTGGCGATTGGGGCAGGTGCATGTTGGGCAGTCTATATTTTAACGGGAAATCGCCCATCAGGCATTTCGGGCAATCATACCGTGTGCTTGGGTATGTTCATCGGTTCTTGTGTACTGCTGCCGATAGCACTGTGGATGGGCACACCTGTCACCGTCTTACAGCCACCTTACTTGCTGTATTTTATTGCTCTGGCATTTCTCGCCAGTGCGCTGCCGTTTTCGATGGAAATGGTGGCATTACGCCATTTAAGTCCGTTGGTTTTTGGGACATTGACCAGTCTAGAACCTGCCTTTGCGGCACTTTCAGGGGTCTTGTTTTTATCGGAACATCTGCTTTGGACACAATGGCTGGCACTCGCCACCATTATCATTGCATCGATTGGTTGTACCTACACCACCCAACGCGCCAAGCAAAAAGTGGAACAGCAACTCAATTCGATCAAATCAGATCAGAGATAAGAAAGTGGCAATGACTGCCACTTTTATCTATTTTTAAGCATTTTCAATTTTATATTTTTGATATTCATTCAGATACTGTTCAGCCAGTTCCTGTTTCTTCTGTGCCGTTAAAATTTTACCTGCCTGCTGAAAAAAGCGCTGTTCCTCTTCTTGTAAATGATGATGAACCACATCACGCAATTGTTTTGCAATGCCTAACCAGTGTGGACTACTCATTTGCATTTCTTCTAATTGTTCAACAAGTTCATCCATTTTATGATGCTCTGCCAAGGCATGACGCGTAATATCAAGCCCTGTATCATCAAACATCAATGGAATATATAAATAACGATCCTCTGCAACCGAATGTGCCCATAATTCATTTTTAAGTGCAGCAAATAACACCTGACGCTCCTGATGATCACCATGTGTTGCTGCTAATTGTTGTGCTAAATGACGTTGTTGTTCATGGCTCTGACGTAAAGCTTCAAAAATATTCATATAAAATTATTCCTATTTTTTTCAATGAAATCATTTACTTCTTAATCAGTATATTTTTTAATCACCCATTAGTCGGTTTTATTCTTGTTTTAAACTGTATGTCGTTGTCATCAATCATGACAGGATATGTAAAGCATTTTACTCAAATGTGACGAGTAAAATGCCAGTATCATTTATCATGACGTTACGGTTTGATAACCAATACGGCAAATCAGTACCGTGACCAGAACCAAGAAAATCTTACGTACAAAGCCGCTGCCATATTTCATCGCAACACGCACCCCGACCACTGAGCCTGCCACATTGGCAACCGCCATCATCAAACCAATATGTAAAATGGCATGACCTGTGGGAATTAAAAAACTCAGTGCAGCAAGGTTGGTCATAAAGTTGCCAATTTTCGACAACGCAGAAGCATGCAGAAAATCCACACCCAAAAAACGAATGAAGAAGAAAATAAAAAAGCTGCCTGTCCCAGGGCCAAAAATTCCGTCGTAGAAACCAATCAACAAGCTGCCAATCGCAGCCAACACCAAAAGTTTCGGGGTAATATGTAAATCAACCGCGATCTGTCCAAAACTTTTTTTCATAAAAGTATAAATGGCAATCACAATCAGCATCAGCAACACAAAAGGACGCAATACAGATTGGGGAATCAACGACAAACATGCCGCACCCGCAAATGAGCTGATGAGCGAACAAATCCCAATTACAATCAGCAATTTCCACTGCAACTTTACTTTGCGGGCAAAGGTAAAGGCTGCTGACCCTGTACCAAAAATAGAAGAAACCTTATTGGTTCCGATTACCGTAGCGGTCGCCATGTTGGGGAAAGTACTCATAATCCCCGGAATCTGAATCAGCCCGCCTCCACCAACAGCAGCATCAATTGCCCCTGCGGTAAATGCAAAACCAATCAGACTTAAGATCGTTATCGTGTCCATACAGTAATCATCACTTTTCTCATAAATGCAAAACTCGCTTAGGAACTAAGCGTTTTTTATCGGTAATTTGGGCCAAACCTAAACAGCGTTCGCCATCAAAGACCAAAACTTGCTCTGCTGCTTCATGGTCAATATTGCTTTCCAGCCCATTACAGAAATATTTGCTACGTCCCTCAGGAATCTGAACTTGTGGAAAATGCTCCACAGGTGCATATGCTGGCAACAACAATGCTTCACGTTCAGCCTTAGTTAAACTTTCCAAATATTCCAAGGTGTAGCTCGGAATCAAATCAAAAGGACCTGTTGCAGTACGATGCAATGCACTTAAATGCCCCCCACAGCCCAGTGCCTCGCCAATATCTTCCCCCAACACACGAATGTATGTACCTTTAGAGCAAATCACATCTAAAGTTAAGCTGTCTTCTGTAAATTCAATCAGTTGTAATTGGTAAATCATAATTGGACGTGGCTCACGCTCAATCACAATCCCTTGACGCGCCAATTCATATAATGGCTTGCCATGTTTTTTTAATGCCGAATACATCGGTGGAATTTGCTGAATATCACCACGAAACTGTTCAAGTACCTGTTCAATTTTGTCTGTTGTCAGTTCAGGTACCGCACGCTGTTGTAAAACCTCACCTTCCACATCGCCTGTGGTCGTGGTTTGCCCAAGCTTCACTGTGGTTTGATAGCGCTTGACTGAATCGAGCAAATAATGCGAAAACTTGGTCGCCTCACCCAAACAGATGGGTAACAACCCTGTCGCCAAGGGGTCAAGTGCCCCTGTATGCCCTGCTTTTTCTGCCCGATACAACCAACGCACTTTTTGTAATGCGCCATTCGAACTAATCTCAAGAGGTTTATTGAGTAGAAATACACCACTAATTGGACGGCGCTGGATTTTAGGCTTAGCAACAGACATAGGAAAAATGGTGAACAAAAATGACACGCCATCTTAACAAAAGCTTAAACAATCTTCAGCACAAGAATGCCTGTATTCTCAGCAGATGAATTTTTATTGTTTGAGCCAAGTCACACGCATAAAAAAATGCGCCAATTGGCGCATTTTCTTGACTCAAATAAAGCGAATTACGCTTTACGAGCTGGTAATTTTTCACGAATACGTGCAGCTTTACCAGACAAGTCACGAAGATAGTAAAGTTTCGCACGGCGAACATCACCACGACGTTTAACTTCAATTTTAGCAACGATTGGAGAGTGAGTTTGGAAAACACGCTCAACACCAACACCGCTAGAAATTTTACGAACTGTAAAAGCTGAGTTTAAACCACGGTTTTTCTTCGCAATTACAACACCTTCAAAAGCCTGAAGACGTTCACGGTCGCCCTCTTTTACTTTTACTTGCACAATGACAGTGTCACCTGGAGCAAATGCAGGAAGGTCAGATTTTAACTGTGCGTTTTCAACAGCTTGAACTAAAGGATGCTTACCGCTCATGAGGTATCTCCAATATATGTGGGTCAGAAGAGGTCTGAAATCCACTGGGTATAGAGGCTAAAGCGCATAGACCCGATTATCTTTCTCTTTATGCTTGACCACTTCAATGCACAAAGAGCCTATTAAAGAAGACATAAACTCAAGTTTAAGTCCCGAATTTGAAGCAATGCTTCAAATTTATGCATAGATCAACGCATTGAATATGTGTTCATCTTTGCAAAGAAGTACAACTTCTTATCTGGTGTTCAAGGAAAGCGTTAAATGCTCGATTTCCTTGTACAGAAGCAAAGACTCTTAATCTTTGCTCTTTTTTTGCTCATCTTTAAGCCATTTTTTTTGCTGCTTGCTCAACTCAACTTGCTCGACCAGCTCAGGTCGACGCGCTAAAGTCCGTTGATAACGCTGCAAAAAACGCCATTTTTCAATATTGGCATGATGTCCAGATTTAAGTACCTCTGGCACATCTAGCCCTTCGAAATGGTCAGGCTTGGTATATTGTGGGCAGTCTAATAGACCATCCACAAAAGAATCTTGTATGTGAGATTGTTCATCTGACATGGCATCGGGTAAACGTCGAATAATGCTATCGAGCAAGACCATTGCAGGAAGTTCACCACCAGATAAAACGTAATCCCCAATCGACCATTCTTGATCTACATATTTCTGGATTAAACGCTCATCTACCCCTTCATAACGTCCACACAGCACAATCAAACCATCGTAATCGATAAAGTTTTGCACGGCATGTTCATTTAAGGTCTTTCCTTGTGGCGACATATACACCACAGGAACTTGAACTGCTCCCGCTTGCTCTGCAAGCTGTTTGGCATGACGAATTGCTTTTGCCAAAGGCTCAGCCATCATCACCATACCTGGGCCACCACCAAACGGACGTTCATCCACGCGTTTGTAGTTACCCTCAGCAAAATCACGCGGATTAATACAAGTCACTTGTACAATGTCACGCTTTGCTGCACGTCCGCTAATTCCGTAGGCTGTAATCGCTTCAAACATTTCAGGAAAAAGCGTAATGACTGCAAAAAACACCGCAGACTCCTCTTTCTTCCTGCTGTGTGAATCCTTTAGGGATTAATAATCTACGCCCCAATTGACGTAAATACGACCAGCTTCAAGATCAACGCGTTGCACCACATCTTTATGCCATGGAATCATACGCTCTTCAGCGTCTACGCTGTCTGCTGTGGCACGAACCACCATGACATCGTTTGCACCTGTTTCAAACAGTTCATGGATTTGACCGAGATTGACTTCCTGTTCGTCATCATCGAGACCTAATACAGTTAAGCCTTTCAAATCTGACCAGTAGTACTCGTCCACGCCCGGTTGAGGCAGTTGCGATTTTGAAATCCAGATATTTGCGCCAACTAAATTGTCTGCTGCTGTGCGATCACTCACACCTTTGAGCGCAACAACCAAGCCTTTGCCATGTGGTTTCCAACGTTTTACATCAACAACTTGCCAACCTGCTTTGGTCTCAATGTACCAAGGCAGGTAGTCAAAGATGTTGCTCATGGGTTCTGTATTGGAATAGACCCAGAGCCACCCATTCAAGCCATACGCTGAACGTAGCTGTCCAATCTGAATACGATCTTCAGGAACATTCTGTGTTGGTGTCATGGGCTACCTACTACAATTACGCAGTAGCAGCAGCTTTTTTAGCTTGAGCAGCTAAAGAAGCAACACGTTCAGAAGGTTGAGCACCTTGTGCAACCCAGTGAGCGAAACGGTCAGCATCTAAACGAATTTTTTCTGCTTGACCTTGAGCTGTAGGGTTAAAGAAACCGATACGTTCGATGAAACGACCATCACGTGCATTACGGCTATCAGTCACAACGATTTGATAGAATGGACGTTTTTTAGCACCACCGCGAGTTAAACGAATAACAACCATGATAAAAACCTTATAATTTTTACGGATTATCCCTGCGCCGACCATCGGCAACACTTCAAACCCCTTTCATAGAGGGCAGCATTTTACGTGATATTCACCCCAAATGAAAGATCAAAATTTAAGTTACCCACAGTTTTGAATTTATTTTTTAGTTGCTATCCCAAGTTGATGTACTGCTTAGCACACAAGTCGTTGCTCCTTGTGACCAATACTTCTGCCCATCTTGATTTAAACACACCACGCCATTACCTGTTTGTAGACTTGAGCTGACTGGTGTTGCACTTCATTTGAGAATCTAAGATATAAAAAAGCGGCACAAACCTAAGATTTGCACCGCTTTTCAATCAATTCAATATTTTTGATGGTGAGAAGAAGCAACTGATCGTCAACTTATTTAGCTCGATTTAATAAATAACCACCCGCCACAAAAATCACAACAATCGGTATAAACACAAACCATGCAGGGGATGGTGAGTAGACTAGGCTTGCATAACCCAAGAAGTCTTGTAGGTAATAAAAGCCTAACCCGACAAATAAGGCAATGACCAAGCGAAAACCCATCGACTGCTGACGCAATGGCCCAAAAATAAATGAACAGGCAATCACCACCAAGGCAATCAGTGAAAATGGCATGCCCACTTTTTTCCAGAAAGCCAACTGATAGGTTTTTGGTACTTGGCTATATTCAGACAAATAGTGCATGAAGGAAACCAATTGACTAGGTGCAAGGTCTTCAGGATCAATCGTCACCATATGCACATATTTCGGCTGTAGAGCCAAGGATAATGGCAGTTGCGCCGATTGGGTTAAATGCCCATCACCATTGGCTTGGATCTGCATTTGTTGACTTTGTTTCAGATTCCATTGCCCTGTGCTGCTATATTGCCCTTGCTCAGCGTTGAGTACAGCTTTCAATCGATAATTGTCATCAAAATCTAAAACCTGAATATTGCGCAGCGCACCTTGTGAATTGGCATAATCAACATAGATAAAACGTTGACCTTCACGTGTCCAGTAACCTTTCACCTCGCCGAGTGCTGCAACCGTTTGATGCTTTTTGATACTGTCTGCTTTTTCAGTGGTATATGGAATAATCCACTGACTGAGTGCAAATGATAAAATCACCAACAACATTGCAGAACGAATCACCCAACCTACAATACGCCATAAACTAATCCCAACCGAACGCATGACAATCAGTTCACTGTTGGAAGCCAAAGTACCTAAGCCAATGACCGAACCAATCAGGGCAGAAATGGGTAAAATTTCATATAAATAATTTGGCGTATTCCAAAACACATAAGCCAATGCCTGAGTTGCAGTGTAGCCATGTTTAAGTTCACTCAATTCTGCCAAATAAGTGAATAAAAACTGTAATAGGGTAAGAACACCCGTAGCACCTAACATGGCTAAAGTTGAGGTTTTCGTCACATGCTTAGCGACTAGACGACGTGCAAACATTCACTTAACCTCACTTGCTCAATTTAAGTTTTAGCTTTGGCGCAAGATTGGGTTTGCGCAAAAATAATAAAGTCACAAAGGCATAGACAAATAGCACTGTCGGATATGCCCAAATTCCCAACTGCCCTTTGGTCATACGCGTTTTGACTGCCATTAATGCCACAATCAAACTGGCAAAAATTAAAATGGCAGGCAATAAACGATAATACCGCCCTTGTCGTGGATTCACCTCAGACAATGCTGTTGCCAAGAGTAATGCAACCACAATCGCAAATGGCACACATAAACGCCAACCCAGTTCACTTTGCACCACAGGATCTTGACGTTTTTCCCAGAGTTGTTTTAAACGCATCGACTCCGCTTGATCACCAGAAACATCTGCTTCTTTATCATTTTCAATTCTTAAACGGTAACTTTTAAACTCAGCTTGGGTGTAGCGTGGCTGCCCAGGATAGATCTCATAACGGCGACCATCAATTAAATCGACCACATTTGCAGGATCATTCGGAATTTCAACGCGGGTTGCTTCGCGTGCCAAAATCACCACATCAGGTTTATTTTCTTTGGTAGCACGCTCATAAAACACGATATCACGTAAATTCTTACGGTCTTCAGACAGGCTGCTGGCATAAATGGTATAAGGCCCTGAGGAAACGAACTCTTTGGGGCGTACCAAGTCAAACCCCGTCCGTACCGCCTGAGTGCTCGATAGCTGCTCAAATTTGCGGAGTCCCCACGGCGATACCCATGTCATCAATACCAATTGAAAAATCAGAAAGCCAATCGTTAACGGTGCAAGTAAACGTGCTAACTGGTTGCGACTTACACCACTGGCATTGAGTACCGCCATTTCATGGTCGACATACAAACGCCCAAATACCAACATTAAGCCAATAAAAAAGCCCAATGGCATAATCAAGGTAAGAAATTCAGGCAGCCGATAACCAATAATGCTAAACAACACACTGGCATCTAGACGACCTTGCGCAGCAATACCAAAATATTTGATTAAGCGACCGCCCATCATAATTAATGTCAGTAAAGCAATGACGACCAAAGAGGTCTCCACGACCTGCTTAACAAGATAACGTCGAATAATCAAAGCAAGCTTCCGTAAAAAGTGAAAATACGATTGGCGAATAGTTTAACCCAATAGCCAAGAGAAAAAACCCATACTTAATATTGCACATTGCAACCTGATCCAGTGTAATGTTGCAATCATGAAAAATCTGCAAACACTTATATAGGCATCTAAAATCATATGAAACTGTCTTTAAAACACTCGCAAGACGCAGGCACTGCGCTATTTGTCTTGGTGGATGCTGAACAAATTCAACATCCAGTTGCTCAACAGATTGAAAACTACCAACATGTTTTGGCGACGGCACAATTTAAAGCCAGCCTAAATGAAAGTGTAACCTTAATTACACAACATGATCATTATCCATTTTGTAGCCTTGTTGGTCTAGGTCAAGCTGCTCAAATTCAAGCAGCTCAACTGGCGAAAGTGGCACAAACTATTATTAAAACGGCACAAAAAAAGTATCAACAGATTGATATTGATATTTCGGCACTCCCTGAGCAGTGGCATTCCCTGTTTGCGCTGAGCTTAACGCAAGCCAATTATAGCTATGATGAATTTAAATCGAAGAAAAATGAATTTATTTTAGATGAAATTCAATTCATTACAGCACAATCTCCACTAAATGCTGAGCAGCTTCAACTGATTCAAGCCGTCAATGCTGGACAGAATTTTGCCCGCGACCTTGGCAACCGTCCAGGCAATATTTGTTTCCCTGAATATCTTGCAGAACAGGCTTTAGCATTGGCTGCCGAATATCCTGATCTGCTCAAAGTGACTGTGCTTGATGAGCAGCAAATTGCTGATTTGGGTATGAATGCATTCTTGGCAGTCAGCAAAGGTTCTGCTCGTGCCGGTCGTATCATTACTCTTGAATATAAAGCCGAATTAGAACAAGCCCCAATTGTTCTTGTTGGTAAAGGTGTGACTTTTGATACAGGGGGTATTTCACTCAAACCCGGCTTAGGCATGGATGAAATGAAATTCGACATGTGTGGTGCTGCATCTGTGCTCGGTACAATGCGTGCGCTCTGTGAAGCGAAGTTACCCATTCATGTGGTCGGTGCTGTAGCGGCTGCAGAAAATATGCCATCTGATCAAGCCACCCGTCCAGGGGATATCGTCACTACCATGAGTGGGCAAACCGTTGAAATTTTAAATACCGATGCCGAAGGTCGCTTGGTACTTTGTGACACTTTGACTTATATCCAACGTTTCAACCCTGCGGTTGTGATTGATATTGCGACCTTAACAGGCGCTTGTGTGGTGGCACTCGGTAAAGTGCTGAGTGGTTTATTCTCTCCAGATGATGCCTTGGCACAAGAGCTGACTCAGGCAGGTGAACAAAGCTTTGACCGTGTATGGCGTATGCCCGTGCTGGATGACTATCAGGAATTACTCGATTCACCATTTGCAGATATTGCCAATATTGGTGGGCCTCACGGTGGGGCAATTACCGCTGCGTGTTTCTTGCAACGTTTTACCCGTGACTATCGCTGGGCACATTTAGATGTTGCAGGTACAGCATGGCTTTCTGGTGCGAATAAAGGTTCAACAGGTCGCCCTGTTCCCTTATTGATGCAGTTTATTGTGAACCGTGTTCAACATGACTAAAGTCAGTTTTTATCTGTTTGAAAATAGCGTAGAACGGCAAGTCGAGAGTGCTTGCCGTTTATCGCGCAAACTGTTGCGACAACCTGTACGGATTTGGTGGTATTGCTGCCAAGCCGAACAGCAACAGTTACTCGATGAAGCTTTATGGACATTTGATCCACAAAGCTTTATTCCTCATGGCATTGATCAGGTCAATTCTGCTGTGTGTATTTCTGCACATCTGCCTGAACATGGATCTTGGCTTATCTTCAATTTTGAAAACCACGCTCTTGAACCCCAAGACACGTTTGAACACATTATTGAAATTGTCGAAAATCAAGAATCGACTAAAATAATAGGACGTAACAAGTTCAGACAGTATCGCGATTGGGGCATCAGCCCACGTACTTTTAAATTATAATCTTAAGTAATATGTCATTTTGAGGAGTGAAATGTGGCGTTAGATGTTGGAGCAGATTTTGAAAAGCGTTGGCTCAATGCACCACAAGCTGTTCGCCAAACCTATATTGACGATCTAAGCCGTATTTGTGAGTTGTTTGCAACAGATGTTCGTCTAGAGAATTGGCTGAGCTATAACAAACAAGCACAACGACAATCTTATGAACGAATTGAAAATGCTTATGCCGAGTTAAAAGCCGAGTTGGTCGAGCAAGCGCGCATTCGCCGTCAACATGCACTTGAACAATCTCTAGCGAAAAAACGTGCTCAACAGCAAGCTTATCTTGATGATTTACAACTCGATGAACGCCTGCAATATCAACAACAGACGCAACAATTACAAGCCTTACAGCAACAACTTTCGCAAGAAAGCCATCACTATACTGAACGTTATACACCGACACCTAAATTACGTTTTGAACCCAATGCCAATACGGTGATTAGCCCTGAAATTCAGCAAGCACTCGATAATCTCAAAATCCGTTTAGAACTTGAGGCCGAGGGCTTAATTGAACAAATTCAACAAAGTGTGAATAGTTTAAATCAGAAAATCCAGCAAGCAGCCGATGAGGAAATCCGCTATATACTGGAACAGCACCCCTCTTCAAATACCTAAAAAAATCTCGGCATGCGCCGAGATTTTTTATTTTAGAAAACCATTTTCAGCGAGAAAAGACATGCTGATACTCGACTGAGGTTTCTGTTCTGCGGCTTTGTCACCCAGTAATAAGCGTTCGATATAGCGCGCCAACACATCTACTTCAAGATTGACTTTTGAACCTTGTTTCCATGTGCCAATATTGGTGCGCTCTGCGGTATGTGGAATCAAATTCAAGCTGAGAATATTGCCACGTAAATGATTGATGGTTAAGCTAATCCCATCGACTGTCACTGAACCTTTTTCTGCCAGATACTTCGCCAGTTCGACAGGTGCTGTCACTTCAAAATACAGTGAACGTGCATCTTCACGCACCAAGGTAATTTCACCGATGCCATCGACATGCCCACTGACAATATGCCCACCAAAACGGGTCGTCGGCAACATGGCTTTCTCGACATTGACCGCCTGCCCCACTTGCCATGAACCTAATGTGCTGCGGTTCAAACTTTCACGGGAAACATCGGCAGCATACCAGTTCTCTCCCCACTCGATCACTGTCAAACAAATGCCATTGGTGGCAATCGAATCGCCTAAATGCACATCGGACATATCTAGATCAGTTTGAATCCGTAACCGTACATCACCGCCTACATTTTGCAAGCTAGAAACTTTACCTAAGCTTTCAATAATTCCAGTAAACATAGTTTGTTCTCTTTATTTTGCTTACCACAATGCCAATTGGGTACTCACACCTGAGGTATCAACACCGCCCAATTCCGCATAATGATAAAGTTGTCCCAATAATTGTCGCAATGGTGGCCCAGACTTTGCGTGAGTATCGGTAATTACAATAAATTCCAGTACACGTGCGCGCTCTGACTGACGTTGCTTACTCACGCGATAGCGCGGTACATCTTGTGTTAATAAGGTCACTCGACCGCGTTCCAAGTTCGCCTTTAACAAATCTTTAGCAGCAATATTTCCATCTGTCGAATAACTGGTCAAAATATAGCGTGCATTAATCGTTGCCAGTAAAGTTTCATAGGCTTCTTTGGCATATTTCGATGAATTATATAAACTTGGACGCTCTTTGCGCCATGCACGGTCAATTCCACTTTTAAAACCCTTGGTGTCTGGTGATGGCAAATCAGCCTGATCCCAAAGCGTCAGTGAATTTAACACATGATAATTACTGCTATAGGCATGTTGATTGTAAGGCGGATCTAAATATGCCACATCAACCTCAAACCCACTCATCTGATTGGCTAAATGCTGTGCATCGACACACCACATTTCTGCCATCGGATTTTTAGCATCGCCAATTTCACAAAAACGGCTCGGGGTTAACCAAAGTAATGACTCAATGCGTTCCAGTGCAGTTTGGGTTTTGCCACCCCAACCATGATGAAAACTTTTAAAAACACCACTGGTATTGCTGACAAAACTGGCTGAATACAACAAAGGTGCAAGTAGCGCACTCATTTCAGTATCATCAATTGCTCCTTGTGCCTGCCATGTCGCAATTTGCTGACGAATCGCATCAATACGCATACCATTACGGCGTTTAAAAAACAATCGGTCACGTGCAGGATCATATTCTTCATCATTACGCGGACAAAGATTATGCGTCACCCAACCTTTAGTTAAAGGTAAGCGGTTTAAATAATCTATTGCTTTCTGATACCCCCCCAATTCTTTAAATTTAGGTGCATCAATACAAGATAACACTGCATGGTTTAGAGCATGACTATACGGCTCCCAGTCATTGGCAATCACTCGATAGCCATTTTGACGGGCTAAACGTGATACCACGCCACTACCTGCAAAGAAATCAGCAAAAATAGGTGCACGGTTGTCTTTGCGATTGAGAGTTCCTGTTTCTTCTAGCGCTTCTAAAATCAAATGCAATAAGCGACGCTTGTTTCCCAAATACGGAACCAGTTGATGGAATAAATACTCATCTGTGGTACGCGCAGCATGACGACGTTTATGATAAAGCGTTGTTTCTAAACTCATAATCACTCTTGCACTGGGATTAAATTGAGGCGAATATCTCCCCCAACTTGGGTCATTTCTTGAATATGAAAACGGTATTGCTGATGTAAGCTTTGTAAATCAGCCTGAAACATCGGGCGCGCCGAAGTACCCAATAATGTGGGTGCAAGATAATGAATATATTCATCAACCAAATCTTGGCAAATAAATGCTGAAGCCAAGGTTGCACCCGCCTCCACCAATACATCATAAATTTGGTAGTCACGGACTAACAACTTCAACAAATCATCTAAAGGCTGAACCTCAAGCTGTACAACACCTAAATCTGCCAGATCTTGTCGAAAAGGCCCCATGACCATTAAAGACGCTGGTTGTTGCAGAATCTTTGCAGTCAACGGCAATCGACCTTGTCGATCCAGCACAATACGTTTGGGTTGTACCACTGTGGTTAAATCCACACCCGCTAGCTCACGGACATTTAACTGACAATCATCTGCAAGGACTGTCTGAATTCCTGTAATGACAGCACCCGAAATTGCTCGCCAGTGCTGTACATCCTGACGTGCAGCAGAGCCTGTAATCCACTTCGACTCACCCGATGCCATCGCTGTGCGACCATCTAAACTGGCTGCAACTTTCAGGCGAACATAAGGCATTTGGGTCGCCATGGCTTTTAAAAATCCACGATTTAAAGCGGCCGCTTCTTCTTCACAAAGCCCAGACTCAACCTCAATGCCCGCAACTTTTAAGATTTCTACGCCTTTACCTGCCACCAATGGATTTGGATCTAAGCAGGCAATAATGACTTTTTTCACTTGCGCTTTAACCAGTGCTTCTGCACATGGCGGTGTACGCCCATAATGTGCACAAGGTTCAAGAGTCACATACGCCGTTGCGCCATCTGCTTGTTCAGCAGCCTGACGCAAAGCAAAAACTTCAGCATGAGGCTGACCAGCACATGGGTGAAATCCCTGACCGATCACCTGACCTTCTTTAACCAATATACAACCGACATTTGGGTTAGGTTTGGTGCTGTACACACCTTGTTTTGCAAGCTGAATCGCTTGCTGCATATATATGCGATCTTGAGAGGAAAATTTTGACATGTTGTTTTAATGTTCTCTTTGTTGCATCAATTCAATATGCTGACGAAAAGCTTCTACATCTTGGAAATCTTGATAAACCGAAGCGAAGCGAACATAAGCAACATGATCTAATCCAAATAAAGCCTGCATTACAATCTCACCAATCGTTTGTGAACTGACATCACGCTCACCTAAACGACGAATTTTAATTTGAATATCGCTCAGCACCGTTTCTATTTGCTCTTGTGTGACGGGACGTTTTTGTAGTGCATGCATGAGCGAACGGCGCAGTTTAGCTTCATCAAATGGCTCATTTTTACCATTCGATTTAATCACGCGTGGCATGACAACTTCATAACTTTCAAATGTCGTAAAACGTTCACCACAACTTGGGCATTCACGGCGGCGACGAATTTGACTACCTTCCGCAGCTAAACGGGAGTCAATCACTTTGCTATCGGCAACATTACAAAAGGGACAGTGCATTACACTCAAAATCAAGTAAAACAGTGGCTCTAGTGTATCAAAAATATTTCAGATACTAAATGTTGTGTTTGAAATAAAAAAACAGCCCTAATTAGGCTGTTTTTTTAGGCATCAGATCCGATTATTCGATACGTTCGCCATGTTGGCTGAGGTCAAGACCCATACGTTCATCATCATTGCTTGCTCGTAAACCAATCACAACATCGATTACTTTCAAGATGACGAAAGTTAAGATACCGCTGTAGGCAATTGTTGCAAGTACACCTTCAACTTGTACCCAAACTTGGTGTGCAAGATCAGTTGGCGCTTTTGAACCCATGATGAATGAGCTTGCAAATACACCTGTTAAAATCGCACCAACAATACCACCAACCGCATGTAAGCCAAAAGCATCCAAAGAATCATCAACTTTCAGTAAGCGCTTAAGACCTGTTGTCCCCCAGAAGCAGACTACACCACCAATCAAGCCCATCACTAAAGCACCGCTTACAGTGACATAGCCTGCAGCAGGTGTAATTACAACTAAACCTGCTACTGCACCTGAGGCTGCACCGAGTACAGAACCTTTACCACGAATCATTTTTTCAATAAATAACCAAGAAATTGCGGCTGCAGCTGCGGCAACTTGAGTCGTCACAAGTGCATAACTCGCTGAACCATTTGCACCTAGAGCTGAACCACCATTGAAACCGAACCAGCCCACCCATAACATACTTGCACCAATAACAGTAAGCACAAGGTTATGTGGCGCCATGGATTCTTTACCAAGACCGATACGCTTACCTAGTAAATAAGCTGCAACTAGACCTGCAACACCTGAGTTAATGTGTACAACTGTACCGCCTGCAAAATCAAGTGCACCATCAACACCTAACCAGCCACCACCCCAAACCCAGTGAGTAATTGGTGCATAAACCACGATCACCCAAATGGTAATAAATGCGACAAAGGCACCAAATTTCATACGCTCTGCAACAGAACCACTAATGATTGCAACTGTAATAATTGCAAAAGTCATTTGGAAGATCACGAAGAGAATTTCAGGAATTGTGCCTTGTAAGGCATCTGTGGTAATACCTGAAAGCATAGTTTTACCAAAACCACCAATAAAGGCATTGCCAGAGTCAAATGCCAGAGTGTAACCAATCACCACCCAGACAATACTCACAATCACGGCTGCCATAAAGCTATGCGCCATGGTTCCCAATACGTTCTTTTTACGAACCATACCGCCATAGAATAAAGCCAATCCCGGAATGGTCATCAGAAGGACTAATGCGGTAGAGATGAGAATCCATGCCGTGTCACCAGTATCCAATTTTGGTTTGGCTGCTGGCGCAGGTGCAGGAGCGGCTTCTGCTGCTGGCGTCACCGCTGCCGCAGAGGCTGTTGTGGTTGCTGCGTCCGATGCAACAACTGCTGTTTGTTCAGGTGCAGAAGACGTTGCTTCTTCTGCCCAAGCAGCAGAACCACCTAATAGTGCGCCAGATAAACTAAGCGCCATGATTATTTTTTTCATGCGTATCCCCCAACCTTAATCTTTTGCGAGCTAAACTCTGCTGAGCAAACTTCGTGCCAAATTACACTGCGTCTGGACCTGTTTCGCCCGTACGAATACGAATCACTTGCTCTAGATTGGTCACAAAAATCTTACCATCACCAATTTTACCTGTGCTTGCTACACGGGTAATGGATTCAATCACTGAATCAACCATTTCATCACTAATAGCAATTTCAATTTTTACTTTTGGCAGGAAATCAACGACATACTCAGCACCACGGTACAGTTCCGTATGACCTTTTTGACGACCGAAACCTTTGACTTCGGTTACAGTGATCCCTTGAACACCAATTTCAGAGAGTGCTTCACGCACATCATCCAGTTTGAATGGTTTCACAATTGCAGTTACGAGCTTCATGTTTGTTTTCCTTCGGCTTGTTGTTCAGCTGTAAGGTTTTATGTTCAATTTTCATGCCAATATTCCTGCGGTTAGGGGAATACAGGAATATTCAACATGAGCTATCTTTATACCCTATTTTAGCGCCTTACGTGCATAGATCAGAAAAAAAAGAAGTTTTTTTTCAACTTATGATGAGCAAAACACATCATGCTAAAATGGATCATCTTTTCCAAATTTTTGATGCATTAATGAGGATCTCACCATGATGGAAACCTTGCTACAGGCTATATTAGAGCAAATCGATCAACCTAAAACAGACATTGAGCACAATTTAAGAGCACTTCTCAATGAAGCTGTATCTCGTATGGATTTGGTATCTCAAGCGGAAATCCAACGTCAAAAGAATGCACTATTGATTGCAAATCAACGTTTAGCTCTTTTAGATGAAAAAATTAAGCAGCTTGAAAGTGCACTAGAAACACAAAAATAAGCACTATAAATGTGCATAAAAAGACAAAATTGATTAAACAATAAGCACCAAAAAGGAACTAAAAATTATATGTCTTTTGCTAAAGTTTACACACGGGGTGTTCTCGGTCTTCAAGCACCTCTCATTGAAGTTGAGGTTCACGTCAGTCAGGGCTTACCCTCTTTAACCATTGTTGGTCTACCCGAAGCCGCTGTTCGTGAAAGTAAAGATCGTGTGCGATCTGCAATTATTAACAGCGGATTTCAGTTTCCAACAAAAAGACTGACCATTAATTTAGCACCTGCAGATTTACCCAAAGATGGCTCACGCCTCGACTTGCCAATTGCACTGGGTATTTTGATTGCATCTGGACAAATTCCTGATCAACATATTGCCAATTATGAATTGATTGGAGAGCTTGCGCTTGATGGTCAACTGCGTGCCATTTCTGGGGTTCTAAGTATCGCTTTAGCTTGTAAAAAAGCCAATCATCAATTGCTATTACCGTATGATAATGCACAAGAAGCTGGGCAACTTGAGCAATTGGCTGTTTACCCTGCTTGTTCACTCAAACAGGTTTGTCAGCACTTTTTAGATCAACAACATATTGACTGTTATACATCTCAAAGTCGGCTAAGTCAGGAGAATTCCTTACCCGATCTTGCAGATATTAAAGGTCAGCTTCGTCCCCGACGAGCTTTAGAAATTGCCGCAGCAGGTGGGCATTCTATCTTGTTTCGTGGGCCACCTGGGACAGGTAAAACATTATTGGCTTCGCGCTTACCCAGCATTTTACCGCAACTTAATCAAGATGATAGTTTAACTGTTGCCAGCATTTATTCTGTTGCCAATCAGCCTTATCAATTTGGTCAACGACCTTTTCGTGCTCCACATCATACAGCCTCGGCAATTGCTCTGGTTGGCGGAGGCTCACAGCCCAAACCAGGGGAAATCACGCTTGCCCATCTTGGTGTGCTCTTCCTTGATGAATTGCCTGAATTTGATCGAAAAGTGCTTGAAGTTTTACGCCAACCCTTAGAAAGTCAGGAAATTGTGATTTCACGTGCTGCAAGGCAAATGACTTTTCCCGCCCAGTTTCAGCTGATTGCTGCCATGAATCCCTGTCCATGTGGTTATGCTTTTAATCAGGACAGTCGTTGTCAATGTTCAGCAGAGTCCATTAAGCGCTATCAAAATCGGATTTCGGGGCCATTGTTAGATCGTATTGATTTACATATTGATGTACCTCCCTTGTCCGCCCAAGATTTACAAAACTCTGAGCGAAGTGAAAGTTCTGCCTGTGTCCGCCAACGCGTTCTGCAAGCACATAGTTTCCAACTGAACCGCCAAGGTTTCAATAACCAACTCCTTTCACCACAACAACTTGAAGATTATGCAGTCTTATCTCCTGACTCACAGAAAATGCTTGCAATGGCACAGCAGCGTTTAAATTTATCTGCTCGGGCTTATCATCGGGTTTTACGCGTTGCTCGAACCATTGCAGATTTAGCACAAAGTGAATTGATTACTTCAGTTCATTTATCTGAAGCACTTTCGTATCGAAGCCCATTTCAAAGCTAATTTCACTTATAAAAAAACCGCTCAAACGAGCGGTTTTGAAAATTTTGAAGTCGAATTTTGGTTTAGAAAGTTTTTGTCAAACTAAACACTGCACCTGTATCTACACTTCGGTCTAGAACACCAGTATAACCATCCATATTTGTGCCTACCGCATCTAACTCCGCAGTGAGCCCTGCTACAGATTTAAAGTTATAAGTCACACCCGCTTTCCAGTCAAAGAAGTTGTCATCATTACCATAAATCTTTTTATCTGCTTTGCTATAACCTACACTTGCAACGCCACCAAAGCCTGTATCAGCAAAAGGTAAGCTATAAGCAAGATTAAAGTTCCAGTTACTGACATCAGAATCACCAGCATATTTATTGGTGTAGGCAACACTTGGCGTTAATACATCACCTTTAACAATGCTGTCAGCAAAAATCAGTTTTGCATAATATTCTGGGTAATTAATATCACTATTGCTTGGATAGTTATAATAGGCAACACCAAAATCAAGTGTAGGTTTAATTGAACCTAAAGTAATGGGTGTGGCAAAACCAATCGTTGGATCAAGTTCTAAATGTGCACTATCCCCACCAAAATCTACATTTGATGCAAAGGCTGAGAAATACAAACCTGAGCTATGTGCCAAGGTCACTGTTCCCTGAATCGCAGGATCATTTTGTGTTTGAGATTGACCGCGCCAGCGATAATCTGAAGTCAATGCGACATTTCCACTGACTGTAAAACCATATTGAGCCAGTGTTGTATCTTCTGCAGCCATGGCCGCAGTTGATAATGTCGATACAAATAATGCTGTAGTGAATAATTTCTTCATCATGCTGTTTCTCCCCAAACAGTGAATTCGATTTTTTTGGTTATTTCTCTCAACCCATTGAGTATTAGCAATTGCTATGCCAACTTTATTGCATTACAAATCCTAATTCTGCTGTGATTCAGGATTAAGTTGAGCATTTTTAGTTCATTCTACCGATTTATTTGCTTTTAAAAAGTGCATTTTTATCTAGAAAGAAAATAGCTTTGACTTCTTTCTGATTTAAATTAAATTCATATTATTTATATTTAAATTAATCATTTTATTCACTTTAAATGAAAAACAAATATCATTTACAAATATTGATGTGCTGATTTAACTTAAAATATTCTGAATTTTTATTTTAAAAATAGAGATATATTAAACCCATATGAAACTTTAGTGAAAAAGTCGTTAAATAATGTTGATACCGATGATATTTTTATTATAGATTAAGAACACTTTGTAACTTTCTGTATCAACTCGAAAGAACAGTTTATTTATTTTTAGGGGAAACCAATGCTAAAAGCACAGAAGCTAACCTTAGCAGTTTTAATTCAGGCAACTTTAATCTCTTCCGCATATGCAAGTGAACAAAGCGAAGCTCAAGGCTTTGTTGAAGGTGCAAGCGCATCGGTTTTATTCCGTACTGGTTTTATCGATCGTGATAAAAAAGGGATTGTTAAAGACGAAGCTGCTGGCGTTTACGATACTCGCTCTACCGTTCAATCTGCGATGCTAAATGCTGAGTCAGGCTTTACTCAAGGTACTGTCGGTGTTGCTGTTGGTGTTGTTGGTGATTACTCTGTAAAACTCGGCGACAACAAACATTCTGGCAATGGTATGGTTCCTCGTGACTCAAATGGCAACACCTACGATCAATGGGCACGTGGTGGCGCTTATGTTAAAGCACGTGTTTCAAATACAACTGTAACTTATGGTACACAAGTTCTTGATATCCCAGTACTTGCAAGTAATACCGCACGTAATGTTCCAGAATACTTTACGGGCACATTGATCACGAGCCATGAAATCAAAAATCTAGAAGTGATCGCAGGTAAATTCACTAAAGACCAAATGTCTGATCAAATTGCAACTGACCAAAGTAATTTAAAACGTGCCTATGTTTGGGGTACAAAATACAAATTTAATGACCAATTGAGTGGTTCGTACTATGGTTTAGACAGCAAAGATAAGCTAACTCGCCATTACGTAGATGTAAACTTTAAACAACCTTTAAGTACTGATAGCTCACTGACTTATGACCTAAGTGGTTACCATACTAAGTGGGATAAAGATGCATCAGTATCTTCAGCAAAACCGAATGTTGATCTTTCAGATCGTTCAAACAACATTTGGGCGTTCTCTACAACTTATAACAAAGGTCCACATAGCGTAATGTTGGCTTACCAACAAAGTACAGGTAATACAAACTATGCTTATGGGGAAAATGCAGACGGTTTCCAAAGTATCTATTTGCCAAACTCATACCTTTCAGACTTTAATGGTCGTGGTGAGAAGTCTGTACAAGCTCAATATAATGTTGACCTAGGTGCATTTGGTGTTCCTGGCTTATCATTTACAACAGCTTATGTATATGGTTGGGATATCAATACTGCAACCACGCAAAATGCCAAAGAAAGCGAATTCTTTAACCAAATTAAATACACAGTTCAATCTGGCTTTGCTAAAGGCGTAAATTTACGTTTACGTGAATCTATCTATCGTAATAGTGATGCTTATAGCGGATATATGCCTGATACCAACGAAACTCGTATCTTCCTAGACATTCCTGTTAAATTCTTCTAATCATCTTTGATGATCTAGAAAACAAAAACCTACACTTTGAAGTGTAGGTTTTTTTATGCAGCAAAATAAAATCAATGTGCTCATCATAATGAGCAGAAATCACTTATTTTTTAGCCGCTTCAATCGCTTTCACAACTTCAGCTTTTGCAACATCTGCACCTTCCCAACCTGAGATTTTAACCCATTTACCAGGCTCTAAATCTTTGTAGTGTGCAAAGAAATGCTCAACTTGGCTGATCAATAATTTTGGAAGATCTGTATATTCTTGAATGTCTTTGTACAAAGGAGACAATTTGTCGTGTGGTACAGCGATCAATTTTGCATCGATACCACCGTCATCTTCCATGTTCAATTTACCAACAGGACGGCAACGAATCACAGAACCTGCAGCCACTGGATGTGGAGTTACCACCAATACGTCTAATGGATCGCCATCTTCAGACAAGGTATTTGGCACATAACCATAGTTTGCTGGGTAGAACATTGCTGTACCCATGAAACGGTCTACAAACAATGCATCTGAATCTTTGTCGATTTCGTACTTAATTGGTGCAGCATTTGCTGGGATTTCAATGATCACATAGATATCATTTGGTGCATCTTTACCAGCAGGGATATTGTTGTAGCTCATGACAATACTCTTTAAATAGAAACAAATTGAAAAAATTGAGCATAGAACTCAAGTTTTATCATGCGCACAATTATACATGGCACATGATTTGATGGGAAAAATATTCAACAGGCTTACAGTAGACGAATGGTAAATATCAACAATAAAATCGGACAAACCATCGAAAAAAACCAGATAATTGAACGTAGCGTTGCCCAGTTTGCCAAATAGCAAATACCATACAAAACACGCAGAACAATATAAGCGATCCCTAAAGTCATGATCATGCCCTGATTCATCACCATATATTCAGCCATAAGAACTGAGGTTAAAAATAACGGTAAACTTTCAAAGCTATTTTGCTGAGCGGCATTGGCTCTCGCGGCTAATCCTGTGGTTTTGGCTAAAAATTCACGTGGATTCTGATTATCTTTTAATTTATATCCACCTGCGGCTTTAGCAATAAAGGCAAATACATAAGGCAATAAACATGCAGTCAAAATTAGATAAATAATCCCGCTTATGCTTTGCATGAATGTTTTCTCTTATTGAAATTAAACAAGTCCACATCATAGCATGGCTTTTCTATGATTTTTTCTGTTAAATATAGTGCTTTCTATTATGCAAATGTGGACACACGAATGGTCGATCAAGATCAACAAACTCTGTTAGATGCTCTCTCTCAACAAGCCCTCGCCCAAAAACGTGTTGATCGCATTCTCAAAATTGTTCTACCGATCATGTCCTTACTGATTACCACGATTTGCGCCAATATGACATGGCAATCAACGCTCGGCACATTGATCATGCTTACCGTTGCCTTTTATGCAGTTGGCATTAAACGTTGGTCGCTTTGGCTCTGGCTCATTTTAACAGCGTTATATTGTGTGATTGATAATTATCTGACCTTTGGAACATTACAGCTTAAAAATCTACGCTTACAAATGTTGGGAATGTTGCCTTTCCTGATTATTATTTATATGGCACGTCCTTATTTAGACAAATTCATGCTGCAATCCAAAAAATAAGACCGAAATTTCGGCCTTATTTTCAACAGGAAAATGCGCTATTTGGTTTTATTACGCAAGTCTTTACGCAAGATTTTACCAACATTAGATTTTGGCAATTCATCCATAAATTCCACATAACGTGGACGTTTGTAACCTGTTAAATTGTCTTTTGCATAAGCCAATAACTCTTCTGTGGTTAGACTTGGATCTTTCTTCACGACAAAGAGTTTTGGCACTTCACCCGATTTTTCATCCGCTACACCAATCGCCGCAACTTCCAAAACTTTTGGATGCTTGGCAACAACTTCCTCAATTTCAGCAGGATAAACGTTAAAACCTGATACCAAAATCATGTCTTTTTTACGATCCACGATTTTAATAAAACCGCGATCATTCATGATACCGATGTCCCCTGTACGGAAAAAACCATCTGCTGTCATGGTTTTTGCCGTTTCATCAGGACGGTTCCAATAGCCCTTCATGACCTGTGGGCCACGAATCGAGATTTCACCTTGTTCCCCTAATGCAACGTGATTGCTATCATCATCTAAAATAGCCACTTCTGTTGCAGGTAATGGAATCCCGATGGTACCACTGAATTCTGAAGATGCAGGTGGGTTAAAGGTTGCTACAGGAGAGGTTTCTGACAAACCATACCCTTCATGAATAATAATTCCTGTCAGCTTTTTCCACGCTTCCGCAGTCGATGGCAACACTGCCATACCGCCACCAAGCGCCAGTTTCATTTGGCTATGATCAAGCTGACCGAAACCATCATTATGCACTAGAGCATTAAATAGCGTATTTACCGCAGGGAAAATCGTAGGTTTAAACTTAGATAGCTCTTTGGTCAGTGCAGGCAAATCACGTGGATTTGGAATCAGTAAGTTACTGAACCCTTTATACATCCCATAAAGTTCACATACAGTAAACGCAAAGATATGATAAAGCGGCAAAGCACAGACCAAGCGCTCAACTTCTTGCGAATCTTTGCCAAATTTACTCTGGAACATGGTGTCACATTGCAGCATATTGGCAATCAGGTTGCGATGCGTCAGTTCAGCGCCTTTCGACACCCCTGTTGTACCACCTGTATATTGTAATACAGCCGTATCGCTCATGGTTACCATGGGACGCTTATATTGACTTGGGCTGACTTTATGCAATGCCGTATTGAAACGTACATGACCTGGAATATCCCAGTCAGGAATTTGTTTACGCACTTTACGTAAAACAAAGTTGACCAAGTTACCTTTCACGAGTCCCAACATATCGCCAACCGATGCCACAACGACATGTTTGACTGGCGTATGACCAATAATTTTTTGATAAACCGAAGCAAAGTTTTCAATAATCACCAAAACTTCTGCACCAGCATCATTGAGCTGATGTTCAAGTTCGCGTGCAGTATACAGTGGATTGACATTGACCAAAATCAATCCTGCACGGAAAATCCCTAAACTGACAATCGGGTATTGGAAGACGTTCGGCATCATCACTGCAACGCGTGAGCCTTTCGCCAAGCCTAAGCTTTGTAAATAGCAGGCAAATTTCTTACTTTCACGATCAACATCGGCATAAGAAATGGTTTTATCCATGAAAATAAAAGCATCTCGAGAACCGTATTTTTGAAAATTACGTTCAAAAATATCAATTAAGGAAGTATTTTCGGATGGCAATTCAACTACTTCGGGAATACCAGTTTTTTTGTATTCATCAATCCAAATTTTTTCCATAATGCTTTTAATCTCCAATCTATAATCCTATCTGATCGCGTTGTATGCTATGCGGCTGATTGTTGAGTTTGTTATGCCCAACGCGCTTTTGCTTCCACAATAGCATATATAACGTATTTCAAAATTGGCTTACTAGATCAATGTCTGAACTATGAGTTTATTTGCTTTTTGATAACCACGTGGTAGAAGTTGCCCTTTTGTGCCACGTTTTCCAAGATATTTTTGTAAGTCATCGCCTTTGAGTTTCAATTGTTGTTGTCCCGCAACGACCTGAAGTACATCAGATAAATTTAATAATTGCATATCTACAACAATTTCATTGTCTTGAAGTTGTATCAGTTTATTTCCTTTACCTTTGTTTAAAACAGGTAACTCTTGTAAGTCAACAATCAGGACGCGCCCTGCTGAGCTTAGCAAAGCAACATGACTGTTTTGTTGAATGTCCATGAGTGGCAAAACTTGTGCCTGATCAGGAACTGTCAAGAAAGCCTTACCTGCTTTGGCATTGGTATCGAGTGCGTGGGCTTGGGTTTTAAATCCATAGCCTGCATTGCTTGCAGCCAATATCTCTTGCTGATCATCCGCAATCAAGACTTGCGTAAATGCAACCCCATTAGCAGGGGCAAGTTTTGAGCTTAACGGATCACCCAAACCCCGTGCCGATGGCAAGCCATTGATTGGCAAAGCATAACTACGCCCTGTCTGATCGAGAATATAAACCCGCTGATTGCTCTTACCGACAGCATGACTTAAGTACTGATCGCCTGCGCGGTAATTCAGCTTTTCTGCATCGACCTCTGCACCTTTTGCAGCACGAATCCAACCTGCTTCTGACAAGACCACTGTAACTGCTTCGGCAGGCATCAAGTCTTGTTCTTTAATTTGCACCGCTTCGGCACGTTGCACAATGGCAGAACGGCGCTCATCACCAAATTTTTTCGCATCATCCTTCAGTTCATTAATCACGAGGTTTTTCAATGACTCAGGATTCGCCAATTGCTCTCGAATAATCGCCGCTTTGGCAGAAAGTTCATCCTGCTCTTGGCGAATTTGCATTTCTTCAAGTTTGGCCAATTGACGTAATTTCAGTTCGAGAATGGCTTCGGCCTGAATTTCATCGACATTGAGCTGCTCCATGAGCGCTACTTTCGGCTGATCAGCATCACGAATAATTTGAATGACGGTATCAATATCTAAATATGCAAGCAGCAAGCCAGCCAAAATATGCAGGCGCTTTTCGATTTTATTCAGATGATATTGCAAACGGCGTGTCACGGTTGCTTTACGGATTTCGATCCATTCCAACAGGATTTTACGAATCGATTTGACCTGTGGACGACCATCCGCCCCGATCATGTTTAAATTGACCCGATAGCTTGATTCCAGATCTGTCGTTGCAAACAAATGGCTCATCACCTGTTCAGCATCGACACGGTTTGAGCGCAGCACAATCACCAAACGGGTTGGGTTTTGGTGATCCGATTCATCACGAATGTCGGACACCAAAGGTAATTTTTTCGCCAGCATCTGGTCAGCGATTTGTGTGACCACTTTTGAACCCGACACCTGATACGGCAAATCAGTGATCACGATTTCATTTTTTTCAATCGTATACACAGCACGCATACGATAACTGCCACGACCAGAAGTTTGGATTTTTAATAATTCATCTGGTGGGGTAATAATTTCGGCTTTAGTTGGCAGATCAGGACCTGGAATATATTCGGCAACTTTTTCATCGCTCAAATTCGGGTTACGAATCAGGGCAATGGTGCCTTTAATCACCTCACGCAAATTGTGGGGTGGAATGTCGGTTGCCATCCCCACCGCAATCCCTGTCGTACCATTGAGCAAAATATTCGGTACACGTGCAGGCAGATTAATTGGCTCTTTGAGCGAGCCATCAAAGTTGTCCTGCCAGTCACACGTGCCCTGCCCAAGTTCAGACAGGAGTAATTCACTAAACTGCGATAATTTGGCTTCGGTATAACGCATGGCAGCGAAAGACTTCGGATCATCGGGTGAACCCCAGTTACCTTGTCCTTCAATAAACGGATAACGATAACTAAATGGCTGTGCCATCAACACCATGGCTTCATAACATGCCGAATCACCATGCGGATGGTATTTACCGAGGACATCCCCCACAGTACGTGCGGACTTTTTCGGTTTACCACTATGCTTCAAGCCTAGCTCACTCATGGCATACACGATACGACGCTGTACAGGTTTTAAACCATCACTGATATGTGGCAATGCACGATCCATAATCACGTACATGGCATAATTTAAGTAGGCTTGTTCGGTAAACTCTGCTACGGAGCGGTTTTCTGTCGCATGATGCGCAAGATTGGTCATAAAAATATTGAACCTATCTGAGAGCTAAGATGAATAAAAATGTGAATATTGCTATTTAACAAGATCGTAAGCTAAACGTAAATAAAACCCTTTGATCTCGTTGTTTTTTTCTACGCTTTATCTGAATTTGAATCAAATATGAAATGTAACGACATGCTGAAGCACATCATTACGTTCCACTCGACTCATTCTTATAATCCGATTGATTCGAGCGTTTTACCTTGAGTTTCTTCCCCAAGAATGACGATCACGGCTGCAACTGCCAGTAACACCACAGTAAACATCATAAAGACATGATGAAAAGCATCTGGTGCAACCATTAAGCTTGTCACCACCATTGGGGCAACAATACCACCAATTCGTCCAACTGCTGCTGCCCAACCTGAACCAAATGCCCGAATATTAGTTGGATATTGCTCAGGCGTATAAGTGTATAAAACACCCCATGCCCCCAAGTTGAAGAATGACATTAGGCAACCCCAAAACATAATGCTGTTGTCACTACTGGACTGTCCAAAGAAGTAGGCTGACACCGCACAGAGTCCGATAAAACCTGCGAGGGTCGCTTTACGTCCCAGTTTTTCAACCAACCACGATGCCACGATATAACCAGGCAGTTGTGCCAAAATCATGAATAAAACATATTCAAAAGATTTCACAATATCATAGCCTTGCTTGACTAACAGACTCGGCAACCACGTAAAGATACCGTAGTAGGAAAATACGATTCCAAACCAAATCAACCACAGCATTAAGGTACGGCGCACAAACGGTTTTTGCCACAATTGTTGAAAGGATACTTTCTGTTGATGAGCAACAGGCAATACCTCAATCTCTTGAATCACCTCAACCCCTACCTGCTGTTCCAACTTCTGAATGAGCTGATGTGCTTCTACAATTCGATTACGATTAATCAAATACGGAACAGATTCAGGGACTTTGGTTAAAACAACCCAGACATAAAACAACGGTAAACCGCCAATCAAAAAGGCAATATGCCAGCCAAAATGTGGAATCAGAAAATAGGACACCAGTGCTGCAACTAGCCAACCCAGTCCCCAAAAGCTTTCTAGAAGAACAATAAAACGACCACGTACCTGTGCAGGAATATATTCACTAACTAACGTCACGGCAACTGGAAGCTGACCGCCAAGTCCTAAACCGACCAAAAAGCGGCAGACTAAAAGTACCGTGAGATTCGGCGCAAAAGCACACAAGGCTGTGGCAATACTATAAAGCACCATGGTGCTAGCAAAGACATTCTTACGACCAAAACGATCGGCCAATGCGCCTGAAAAGACCGCACCAATTGCCATACCGACAAAACCAATACTGACAATCCAGCCACTTTCTGTAGGGGTCAGCCCCCAGTCATGCACCAGTTTGGTCATAATAAATGCGATGATGCCTGTATCCATCGCATCGAACATCCACCCCAAACCGACAATCCCAAGCAAATTATAGTGAAAGCGACCTATCGGTAAGCGTTGTACACGAGATACCAGATCCATAAGCTGTTCTCAAATTAAGCAATAAGTGATTCAAAAAACATAAAACTGATCTAAACAATACTTTATTCATCAATTGATGATGCTGAGTGTCCATCATCTTCTTTATAAATGAATTTTGGCATTTCCAGACCAAAATAAATGGCAATAACCCGTAGGCTGAAACCAAAAATCAGGGTAATGACAATGGTGGTTTCCAGTGTCAAGTTGAGGATATTACACAGCCAATAACACACAACAGCGACAAAAGAAATACTGGCGTAAAGCTCACGGCGGAATACCAACGGAATATCATTACATAAAATATCCCTTAAAATACCACCAGATACACCTGTTAAAACACCTGCAACAGAGGCGACCACAAAGCCATGCCCCATCTGAATGGCAATCTGACAACCAATAATGGTAAAGGCAATTAAGCCAAGTGCATCAAGCAATAAGAATACAGAACGAAGATGTTTCATCCATTTGGCAATAAAAATCGTGAGCAATGCTGCACAGCAGGTCAATACCAAATATTCAGGATGTTTTACCCAACCCAAGGGATAATGCCCCAACAAGACATCACGGACAGACCCGCCACCCAATGCAGTGACGCAGGCGATCAGAATCACCCCAAACCAGTCCATACTACGTCTGCCCGCAGACAATGCTCCCGTCATAGCTTCGGCGGTAATCGCAATAATATAAATAACCGTAAGCAACATTTCCGAAACCTTTTAACCACTTAAACAGGCGTACATATTAAAGAAAAGCTGCACAACAATGTTTAAATTTTTTGCCTGAGCCACAGATACACGCTTGCTTCATGCTTGGACTTTGCTCAAGAGTCGGGTCAAGGAAAAACCACTGTTCGGCATGAAAGACAAAATAGGATTTTTCATGGTGGATTTGCTGTTCCTGACCATTGAAATAATACGCTTTGAATTCCACCATGGCGTGGGTTTTATCGACTTTGGGCAGGCTATTGATAATTTCCAGTTGTTGCCACTGATTATGTCGACTCCATGCATCCAAGGCAGCACGGTCAAGCTGCTGTTGCTGACCTAAAGCTGTTGTTTTGACAATATAATCAATCTGATGTTTGGCAAATGCACTGTAACGTGAGCGCATGAGCTGCGCTGCGCTTTGTGCTGCTGTCTGCCCTTGATGTAAAGGTTGGCAACAGGTGGCATATTCGCCATAACCACACGGGCATGTTTGTTCGCTCATAAAAATAGCCCTCATGTTAAAGGGCTATTTTAGCAAAATCAGACTTAAGATGTTTCTTCAGGTTGAGCTTTTGGCACGATATGTACTTTTTCGATTTTATGCCCATCCATCGTCACGATTTCAAAGCTATAACCATCGGCTTCAACCACATCGCCATTTTCAGGCAAACGTCCCAAATGCAACAACAGATACCCCGAAAGTGTTGAGTATTCTTCACTTTCATCGACCAAGTCACGCCCAAGCAATAAGGAAATATGACGAATATCGGTTGAACCATCAATCATCAATGAACCATCTTCGAGACTTTCAGCAGCAGCCTGCATTTCGTCTTCGTCTGGGAACTCACCCGCAATGGCTTCTAAAATATCAATTGGAGTGACAATCCCTTCAATCGAACCATATTCATTGAGGACAATCGCCATTTGCAAAGGCGCTTGGCGCAATTGTTCCATGACCATCAAAACATGCGCATTTTCATGCACAATCATTGGCTCACGTAAATGATCGGTAAAGTTGAGTTTGCCTGTTTCGATGTACTCATTCAAAATTTTATGGGTTAACGCAATACCCGCCAAATTGTCCAACTCGCCATGTGCGAACACTAAACGCGAATGCGTCATTTGAGTCAGACGTTCTTTAATACGCTCTGGACTATCGTCCAAATCCACCCACTCCAGTTCAGGACGTGGGGTCATGACAGACTTCACAGGACGTTCTGCCAAACCTAATACGCCCTGAACCATCACACTGTGATAAGCGCTATTTTGATCATCAAACATTTCTTCAGCAAAAGCATGTGTTGCCAATACATCCTGATGATCGGATGCGGTTTCATTGTTATTTGAATTGGACTTGCTTCCTAACATCCGCATCACAGCAGAAGCCGTCCGATAACGTAAATCGGTCGTAGTCACTGTTCGCTCTTGATTACGACGTGTCACTTGATTAATTGCTTCAATTAATACTGAGAAACCGATCGCGGCATATAAGTAACCTTTTGGAATATGGAAATTAAAGCCTTCCACCACCAAAGAGAAACCAATCATCATCAAGAAGCCCAAACATAAAATCACGACGGTTGGATGTTTATTGACAAAGTCCATGAGTGGCTTCGATGCCCAAAGCATGACACCAACAGCAATCACTACGGCAATCATCATGACGGAAAGATGCTTCACCATTCCGACCGCGGTAATCACACTGTCGAGTGAGAATACCGCATCAAGCACCACAATCTGAGCAATCACCACCCAAAATGCGGCATGCACAGGGTTTTCTTCTTTTAGATGTTGTTTGCCTTCAATCCGTTCATGAAGTTCCATCGTGCCTTTAAATAATAAAAACACACCACCAAACAACAAGATCAGGTTATGTCCTGAGAACGGATGCCCTAAAATATGAAATAAAGGTTCATCTAAAGTAACAATCCAAGCAATGGATGCCAACAACACCATACGCATACACAGTGCTAGCATTAAGCCAATCACTCGTGCTTTACCACGTTGCTCTGGAGGCAACTTTTCTGACAAAACAGCAATAAAAACTAAGTTATCAATCCCGAGGACGACCTCAAGAATGACCAATGTTGCCAAACCTACCCATGCAGAGGGATCAGACATCCATTCGAAAATCATTGATCACACTCCCCGAAGAAAGCTTTGACTGAACAGTGAACTTGAGTCAAAAAGAAAAATGGAACTGAAATGCAGTCCGAAGTTTGAATGATTAAAAAATTGTTCGAGTGCCTACAACCACTACCCATGTTGATCTATATGTTGTGAATCGAATTTTCAGTATAGGCAAGATTTTTTAGAAATTCATCATTTTTTATCCACTTTTCGCGAGAGTTTTTCAGCAATTTTGTGTTTTTATCTGCATTTCTTTGCAAATGATCTTTCAAGATTCAAAACAGCCAGAAGATTTACAAAATACGCTAAAAATACAATAGCTTTCGCATACAATTGTCATATTTCTTGCTTAATCTAAATTGAGAAAACGTGATAAGGTGAGAAGAAAAGATGAATAGTGTCGTCGATATGAATAAAGATTTAAAAGTAAAAACAACCCAAGCTCTTATTGCACTGTACTGTGGTTCTCGTGTGGGTAATAAAGCTATTTATTTAGAAAGTGCCATTCAGTTGGCTCAAGGCTTAGCACAACATGGTTTTGGCATCGTTTATGGTGGCGCCAGTATTGGTTTAATGGGTCAGGTTGCAGATACTGTACTTGAACATGGTGGTGAAGTCGTTGGTGTCATCCCTGAATTTATGCTGGATTATGAATCTGCGCATGACCAACTGACTGAACTGCATGTTGTTGAAACAATGCATGAACGTAAAGCGATGATGGCTGAGCGTGCCAGCGCCTTTATTGCGCTACCTGGTGGTTTAGGTACATTTGAAGAAATTTTAGAAATTGCCACTTGGGGGCAGCTCGATCAACATCAGAAACCGATGATTTTATATAACGTCAATGGTTTTTATAACGCCCTGATTGCTCAGCTTGACCATGCGGTGCAGGAAGGTTTCTTGCCACCACAACATCGCGCTAAATTGATTGTTTGTCAGAGTATTTCTGAAATTTACACAGCCATTAATAATCTAAAAGTGCCTGTGAGTTTTGTGATTTAAATTAAATATCTTTCATCTGCTGGCGTTAATGCCAGCTTTTTTTATTTTAAGAATCAAAGAATAAATCATATCATCCATAAAGAAGGACGCTTACGCGTCCTTCTTCTCAAAACTTTCTATTCTGCCGCAGGCATAGCCTTTGGCGTAAAATCGGCAAAATGCGTTGCATTTTGAAATCCCAACTGCTGCGAGCACAGCTCTTGGCGTAATTCAGGCAAGAAGTTTCACTTCTTGAAATCCCTCCTGCCGCAGGCATAGCCTTTGGCGTAAAATCGGCAAAATGCGTTGCATTTTGAAATCCCGATTTTACTCCCATTCAATTGTTGCAGGTGGTTTAGATGACACGTCATAAACAACACGTGATACATCTTTGATTTCATTCATGATACGCGTAGAGATTTTGTCCACCAACTCATATGGCAAGTGAGCAAAACGAGCTGTCATAAAGTCAACTGTTTCAACAGCGCGAAGTGCAACAACCCATGCATAACGGCGACCATCACCAACCACACCTACAGATTTCACAGGTTGGAATACTGCAAATGCTTGCGCAGTTTTATCGTACCAACCGCTGTCGCGAAGTTCTTGCATAAAGATGTCATCTGCAAGGCGAAGAATATCGGCATATTCTTTTTTCACTTCACCCAAAATACGCACGCCCAAACCTGGACCTGGGAATGGATGACGGTAGATCATGCTGTGTGGCAAGCCTAAAGTTGTACCCAATTTACGCACTTCATCTTTGAACAAGTCACGTAATGGCTCAACCAAGTCAAATGCTAAATCTTCTGGTAAACCACCCACGTTATGATGTGATTTAATCACGTGTGCTTTACCTTGTTTGCTTGCAGCAGATTCGATCACGTCAGGGTAAATTGTCCCTTGTGCCAAGAATTTCACGCCATCAAGTTTACGTGCTTCTTCGGCAAATACTTCGATGAATTCACGACCAATGATTTTACGTTTTTTCTCAGGATCAACTTCACCTGCCAACGCTGTCAAGAAACGCTCTTCAGCATCTGCACGGATCACACGGATCCCCATGTTGTCAGCAAACATTTGCATCACTTGATCGCCTTCGTTTAAACGAAGCAAGCCATTGTCTACAAATACGCAAGTCAACTGGTCACCAATCGCTTTATGTAAAAGCGCAGCAACAACAGATGAGTCAACGCCGCCAGACAAACCAAGAAGAACTTTTTCATCACCAATTTGTGCGCGAAGTTGTTCTACGCGTAAGTCGATAATGTGTTCTGGTGTCCAAAGACCACGGCAACCACAGATTTTATGTACAAAGTTAGAAAGAAGTTCCGCACCTTTTGCAGTGTGTGTCACTTCAGGATGGAACTGTACACCATAGAAACGACGTGTTTCATCGCTTACTGCTGCAAAAGGACAGCTTGGTGTGCTTGCTGTAACGGTAAAACCTTCTGGAATCGCACTGACTTTGTCACCGTGGCTCATCCACACATGCAATTGGTTTTCTTTATCTTGTAAGTGACCAATCAACTGGTCACGAACTAAAATATCAACTTCAGCATAACCAAATTCATGAACAGTACCTGGTTCAACTTTACCACCCAACTGTTCAGACATGGTTTGTAAACCATAGCAAATGCCAAGAACAGGAACACCCAGTTCAAACACAACTTGAGGTGCACGTGGACTACCTTCTTCATGAACACTTTCAGGACCACCTGACAAGATAATGCCGTTGGGTTTAAATGCACGAATGTCTTCCTCAGACATATCAAACGCATACATTTCAGAATATACGCCTGCTTCACGTACACGACGTGCAATCAATTGGCTATATTGCGAACCGAAATCCAAAATCAGGATACGATCTTCAGTAATTTGGGTATTGGTAGTCATGAGAAACAACTATAGATAGCTAAAGAAGATAGGCGCGCTATTCTAGCATTTTTTATTGATGAAGCACATTGCCTAATTTGTGTATTATTTAGACATTAAAAAAGCCCCTGACGGAGCTTTTTTATTTCAACTTACAGATTAGTGATCAGATGCACCTGATGCGCCAATCCCTGTCATTGAGCGAACATATTGAGCGTCGAATGCTTTACGTTCTTTTTCTGCACGCGCTGACTTGTCTGTTACAGAGAAGAACCAGCAGCAAAGGAATGATAATGGCATTGCAATGATTGCTGGACCATTCAATGGGTTAACTGGAGTCTCAGCGATTTTAAGCGTATCTACCCAAACTGCTTTAGACAATACAATCATAATCACTGCTGTTGCCAAGCCAACAACGCCACCAATTACCGCACCACGAGTGGTTAAGCCTTTCCAGAACATTGACAATACGAGTACTGGGAAGTTTGCACAAGAAGCAACAGAGAATGCCAAACCTACCATGAATGCAACGTTTTGTTTTTCAAACAAGATACCCAAGATCATCGCAAAGATTGCAAGACCAAGTGTTGCAATTTTTGACATACGAAGTTCAGATTCAGGTGTTGTTTGACCTTTTTTGAACACGTTTGCATACAAGTCATGAGAAATCGCAGATGCACCAGAGAGTGTCAAACCAGCAACTACTGCAAGAATCGTTGCGAATGCGACTGCTGAAATAAAGCCCATGAACATGTCGCCGCCTACAGCATCACTTAGATGCACAGCTGCCATGTTGTTACCACCAATCAATTCCAATTTGCCAGTCATTGCCATTTTTGCAGCATCAAGGAATTGAGGGTTGTTCGATACGAACAAGATCGCACCAAAACCGATAATGAAAGTTAATAGGTAGAAGTAACCAATAAAACCTGTTGCAACAACTACTGACTTACGTGCTTCTTTCGCATCTTTTACTGTGAAGAAACGCATCAAGATATGTGGCAGACCTGCTGTACCAAACATCAATGCCAAGCCAAGAGACAATGCATCAATCGGATTTGCTGCAAGTTTACCAGGCCCCATGATTTTAGATGCATCTTCAAAGCTGATATGACGTACGTCACCAAAAACCTGGATAGATTTCGTAAACATTTCGCTGAAGCTGAAACCTACAGAGTTCATTACCATGAACGCCATGAAGGTTGCACCGCTCAGTAACATGACCGCTTTAATGATCTGTACCCAAGTTGTTGCCAACATGCCACCGAAGATTACATAAGCCATCATTAGTAAGCCAACGACAACAACTGCAATGTTATAGTTTAGACCGAACAGAAGTTTAATCAGCTGACCTGCACCCACCATTTGTGCAATCAGATAGAACGCTACAACAACCAACGAACTAAATGCAGCAAGTGTACGTACTGGTTTTTCTTCCAAGCGGAAAGATACTACGTCAGACAGGTTGTATTTACCCAAGTTACGTAGACGTTCAGCAACTAGGAACAATACGATTGGCCAGCCCACCATGAAACCAAGTGAGTACAGCAAACCGTCAAAACCTGAGCTAAACACCATTGCAGAAATACCGAGGAATGACGCCGCTGACATGTAGTCACCCGCAATCGCCAAACCATTTTGGAAACCACTGATACCACCACCTGCGGTATAGAAGTCTTTGGTACTTGTAGTTTGTTTTGCTGCCCATTTGGTAATGAACAAAGTTAAACCAACAAAGATCACGAACATGATAATCGCGTGCCAGTTGGTTGCCTGTTGTTCAGTAGCACCAAGATCCGGGCTTGCCATCGCAACTGTTGAACAAAGTGCTGTTGATGCAAGCAGAGCTTTAGTTTTTAGAGAAGTCCAATTCATCCGCATGTCCTCATCCGTGAGTTGCATTAGATTGAGAAGAAGTGCTGCTTTGATGCGTAATCGCTTCAACTTCTTTCATGGCTTCTGAACTCAACTGGTCAAATGAATTGTTGGCGATGTACGAATACACACCACATAAAACAAAAGACAAGACGATGATACCGAGACCAAGAGGAATCCCCCAAGTCGTTACTCCACCACTAAAAGAACTCATTAAGAACTCTTTGTTGTAACCGACAAGTAGCATGAAACCGACATAGATCATCAACATAATAATGGTCAATGTCCAGCTCAATTTACTTTTACGGCTTACCATTTCTTTGAATTTTGGATTTTGTAGAATTCGTTCTACTTGTACCTCATCCATAACCTTACTCCATGTGTACAACCAGCCTTGGTCGCATTTTTAATTGTTTTTTCTGTGTTGTAACGGTATCAATATTTAAGGCTTTTAGTCAGTTAGACTTTGGTCGCTAAAATTTTAAGTGGGGTTGTCGTTCAGCATTCAGCTTCGGGTATGATAAGCACAGATCATCTGCAAGCAGCCAATATGAATAACTGGGTAATCATTGGGGTATTAAGCCTTTACATTCTAATTTTGTTTGTCTGTGCCTTCTTTGGAGAGAAATATGCCAGCCGTCTAAGTGCGCGTGGACGCATGTTACTCTTTAGTCTAACCCTGGGTGTCTATTGCTCTTCGTGGACATTTTATGGCGCTACAGGCGCTGCCGTCCGTCAGGGAATTATCTTTTTACCCATCTACTTAGGACCGCTGTTATTCATTTGGTTAGGCTATGATATTTGGCGTCGAATCGGGCGAGTCCGCCAACATCATGCCATTGCCTCGATTGCTGACTTTATTGCAGCACGTTATGGTAAAAGTGGCACGCTTGCATCTTTGGTCACTGTTCTTGCCGTGATTGCGATTATTCCCTATCTGGCTTTACAACTGCGTGCAATCGCATTAAGCACTTCTGTTATTCTTCCTGAAAACAATGCCTTACATCTCACCACAAATACCGTACTGGTGCTCACTTCAATTTTAGCCATGCTGTCCATGGTATTCGGCACACGACAAATGGCCAATACTGAGCAACATGGTGGACTGATGTTGGCGGTTGCCTTTGAATCATTTGTAAAATTGTTTGCGTTACTTTGTGTTGCAATTTTCTTTATCACCAATGATCCCAACAACCTGACCCAAATCAGTAAGGACATCCAAGAGCAGTTCCATGAAGTACAAATCAGTGGCGTTCCCGACACCTTTTGGGTGCAAACGCTACTGGCTGCTCTCGCCATTATTTGCTTACCGCGGCAGTTTCATGTGGCTGTAGTTGAACTGCGTGATGAAAAACATATTCGTGGCGCTCGCAAATGGTTTTCTTTGTATCTGATTTTAACCACGCTGACCATTTTCCCAATTGCCAGCTGGGCACTGCATGTACAACCCGATTTACTTAAAATTCCAGATGTAGCCGTACTTAGTTTACCGATGAGCTATAACCATGAATGGCTAACGATTTTGGCATTTCTTGGTGGGTTCTCGGCATCGACAGGCATGTTACTGGTTTCATCGGTCGCACTCTCCATCATGCTCAGTAATGACCTGATCATGCCCGCATTATGGCGTTTTAATCTGTTATCACGTCATGATCAACGCTTACCTTTGGTGCTCAAGACCACTCGACGCATTTGCATTGTTGCAGTCATGCTGATGGGGTTCTTATTTTTCCATTACTTTAATGACATTAACCAGCTTTCAGTCTTTGGATTATTGGCTTTTAGTGCTGTTGCACAGTTCGCACCTGCTTTAATTGGTGGACTGTATTGGCGAGGAGGCAGCCAACAAGGGGTCTATGCAGGGTTATTGGTTGGCTTCATTATGTGGGCTTATACCTTATTGTTTCCAACCATTTTACGTAGCCTACCGCATGGTTATGCAGAATTGAGCAGCCAGATTCTACATGGCGGCTTGTTTGGAATTAATGGCTTACGTCCTGAAGCATTGTTTGGCTTCGAATCACTGGCACCACTCACGCATGGTGTCATGTGGTCATTGGGTCTAAATACCATTCTCTATATTTGGGTTTCCAAAGCCTATCGTCCAAGTGTGGCAGAGCAGATTCAAGCTGAGAGTTTCTTTTACTATGAAACCAAGCCCTTACCTTCTCAAAACTCAAACCATGAAATGGGCTATTTCCATCCTGATAGCCCTCGTCTAAAAATTAGTGATTTAATGGCGCTTGCCAAACGAATTACAGGTGAAGGCCCTACCGTACATGCTTTTCAGCAGTTTTGTGATCAAAATTATTTAGTACTCAATACCAATAGCATTGCCAATGGCATGTGGTGGCGTTTCACTGAACAATATTTGGCAGGAACGATTGGAGCTGCATCGGCACGCACCCTGCTCACCACGGCGCTGGCCAACAATGGTCTAGGCATCGCTCAGGTTGCCAACATTCTCGACCAAGCTTCACAATGGCAACGCTTTAATCAAAATTTGCTGATGACCATGATCGATCATATGACTCAAGGGGTCAGTGTGGTCGATGACAATATGTGTTTAGTGGCTTGGAATAATCAATACTTAAAGCTTTTTGATTATCCAAAAGACCTTGTTTATGTTGGTTGCCCGATTTCCGACCTGATTCGTTATAACGCAGAACGTGGTGAATGTGGGCCAGGGTCAATTGAAGAGCATGTCCGCAAACGGATTCACTGGATGAAAGTCGGTAGTGCCCATGAGTTTGAACGGATTCGTAAAGATGGCCGTGTCATTCAAATGCGTGGTAATCCAATCGAGGGCGGTGGATTCGTCACCACTTTCGCTGATATTACAGCATTCCGTGAAAATGAAGCTGTGCTTGAAGCTCGTGTGAAAGAACGTACTCAACAATTGGCAGATGCACTGTCAGAACAGCAGCGCGCACGTGAACAAGCCGATACTGCAAACATGTCCAAGAGTCGCTTTATTGCTGCAGCCAGCCATGACTTGCTGCAACCGATGCATGCAGCCCGCTTATTTAGTACGGCACTTGAGCAAAGTATTCAGTCCGAGGAAGATCGTCAGACCCTTCAGCAACTAGACCGTGCTTTGCATGGTGCAGAAAGTATGTTGTCTGCTCTACTCGATATTGCACGTTTAGAAGGTGGAACGATTCAACCAAAACGTCAGGCTTATCCTTTACATGATCTGCTCAGTGATTTGAAGCTACAGTTTAAGTCGATTGCTGCTCAACGTGGTATTGAGTTTCATGTCCATGATGCTACGTTCTGGATCGACACCGATCCACAATGGATTCGTCGTATTATTCAAAACTTTGTCAGTAATGCCCTGCGCTATACAGCCAAAGGGCGAATCGTGGTTGGGGTTTTACGTTCAGCATCACAACCCAATCATATCCGTATTGGAGTTTGGGATACTGGGCCAGGCATTGCAGAGGAGCAACGCATCAAACTGTTTCAGGAATTTGAACGCTGTGGACATACTTCACCGTGGGGCGAACAAGGTTTAGGACTAGGCTTGGCAATTGTGCAGCGTATGACCAGCCTACTTAACTACCCCGTACATGTCTATTCGCATTTACAACGTGGTTCGTGCTTCATGATTGAAGCGCCTATTGTTGCTGCGCCGAAAATTACAGCAGCGCCGATTCAAATGATGCCGCTCAGAAATACAGCCTATAAGATTTTATGTTTAGACAATGACGAAAATATTCTTGAGGGGATGCAGGCGCTATTGAGTAAATGGGGACATCAGGTCTTTAAAGCCAGAGAACCTGAAGAAGCCAAGCGTATTATTGAACAGGAAAACATTCAGATTTGGCTGATTGATCAGCACTTAAATCAGGAACAACGTGGTTTAGATTTTATCTTGGAATATCGCCAAACTGAAACTCCAGTGGCTTTGATTACCGCAGATTCTGATCCAGAACTCCCTGAGCGTCTCAAACAGCTCAATATTATGCTGCTGAAAAAACCCCTGAAACCTGCATCAATGCGAGCGTGGCTTTCAGGCTTAAAACTCCCCAACAACTAAACTTAACGCTACTTCTTTATTTATAGATGGGGAGGTAGCATTTTTAAAAAAATGCAGTATAAAATTTAAGTTGTCATCTAATTGCAATAAAACATACAACTTCATTTGTTTTAGTCAATTTAAAAAAAATCAGCATATAACATTGATTTATATTATTTAATTACGGCTTTGTTGCACAAACCTATTCTGATACTGCCATCCAGTGCTGTCTGATGATCAAATCCCTATTTCGATTGTCTTTACGCATGGTCACAGGTTTTGTTCAAAGTCTGATTAACCCTTTGTGGATGAGCAGCCCCGAATATCAGTGATATTCGTACAGTACGCTTTGTAGAAGACAAAAGCATATTGATATTCAAATTAGCTATGAGAAGAGTTGCAATGGACTGCCTTGCGCAATATATTGCTCATTGTCGATTCCACGGGCTTGAAGTTTTTAGGTGAAGGTGAATGGAAACGTAAGAAACATCAGCCTGAATATCGTCGCCAATGGCGTAAACTCCATATTGGTATAGATGCTAAAACCCTACAAATACGGGCAGTTCAGCTCACGACCAACAATGTAAGTGATTCACAGGTACTTGGTGATTTACTTGATCAAATCCCGTTGGATGAGCAGATTGATTCAGTCTATACCGACGGGGCTTATGACACAAAACAATGCCGTCAGGTCATTGCAGATCGGCAAGCACATGCAGTGATT